>DAOWID010000147.1 GCA_030641115.1 Planctomycetota bacterium
CGGACACCCTGAGGATAATGATTATTGCTCCCGACACGCATGGTCACGCCATTGGCATACGCGCATTGGAAGTCATAATCAACAGCAGCGTTCCAGAGTCCATCTTTCGGGAATACGCCCTTGCCAACAACTTCCAGAGGTCCGGTGTCGTCACAGTCCATGCCCCAATGCGCAATATCGATGTGGTGAGCACCCCAGTCCGTGACTTGGCCGCCAGAATAATCGAGGATCCATCGGAAGTTCCAATGGCAGCGCTTTTCAGTATACGGCGCCCAAGGGGCTGGACCAAGCCACATCTCATAGTCAAAGCCCTCTGGGACCGGCATAACGGGTTGGGGGTCAATTCGATTGACAGTTGGCCGACCACCGCCCGGGTTGTAGCCTCCGCCGATCCCAACCTCGACTTTCTGCAAAGTGCCGATGCGTTGGTTACGGACCAGCTCACATGCGAAGCGAAAGTGCGCAGTTGACCGCTGCCAACTGCCGGTTTGCCACACACGCTTGTAGCGATGCACTGCTTCGACCATCACCCGGCCTTCTGATACGGTCAGTGCAAGCGGCTTCTCGCCATAAATATCTTTGCCGGCTCGCACACCCATAATGGCTGGAATCGAATGCCAATGGTCTGGAACGGAAATACAAAGCGTGTCGATATCGGCTCGCCGGATCAAGTCACGAAAGTCATTGTACTCGGCACAATCCTTATTGCCGTAGTGCTTATTTATCTCCTCCACCGCTACAGATCTTCGCTCGGCGTCGGCGTCGCAGACGGCAATAATTTGGCAATCCTCTTCCTGCAGAAATCCTTTCACATGGCGCATCCCCATGCTGCCCAGGCCAATAAGCCCCATGGTTATGCGGTCGCTGGGGGCCGGTCGATTGTCCCTGCCCAAAGCTGAAGACGAAACAGCGTATGGTACTGCCACTGCTGCGGCAGCATTCCTCAAAAACGCACGTCGCGAGATTATACGGTGCTTTCGTTTCATTGTCATCTTGCCACCGCCACCAAAGTGGACGTTCCCATTTGAATCGCTAATTAGCAACATAGTGCTCTGGGCGCACCGAATTAAGTTTGTGTTGGCCTCTGAGCGGATTCGCGGGCCTCGATCAGCATCTTGATCCACACGCCGACGTAGTGCCCGTGGTCATGGTACGTCCTGCCACTGACCAGATTGCCGTCAACAACGCACGGTTCGTTGACGAAGGTACCCCCACAAACCTCGAGGTCGAATTTGCATTTGGGTACAGTGGCCATGCGTCGGCCTTTTACACAACCCGCATAAGCCAGTATCTCTACGCCGTGACAAACGCAGGCTACTGGCTTGTTTGCGTCGAAAAAGTGGCGGGTGATGCGAATAAGGTTCTCATCGTAGCGAGTATATTCGGGGGCACGCCCGCCAGAGAAGAAAATGCCCGAGTATTCTTCCGGTTTCACATCACGAAAGGCGATGTCAGCCATGATAGTGTAACCCTCGAACTCGCGCGTGACGTTTCCATCCCAGTCTGCAGGGATCTCGTGCAGAACCATATGGTAACGCCGCTTCTCCGGGCCTGCCACCACAGGTTCAAAACCATCTTCCTGCAAACGGTAATAGGGATACAGCGTATCTACAGTCTCGGTCGCCTCGCCCACGATAATGAGCACTTTATTCATATTTCAGCCCCTTCTTGTGTCCGTCAGTCGATCATCCACTATTCGGCCGACGTTGTCCCAATCGTAGCTGGAGGTTTCTTGGCTACTGCTATGATTTATAGTCTAAGCCACCTTGGACTTCGGGTCAACCGTATCCTCTCCTGCCAGCTAACAATACTGTTGCCCAAGGGGCAGATTTCACGTATCCTATTGAGTTCGTTTTGATGGTAAAACTGTGTCAATGAGTTTATTTGGGAAGTCAGTGATGAAGGCACCTGTAAGAAATCCAGGCTTATTCGAAGTTGATGAGCTTTGTATTCAGACGATTCGCTTCCTCTGCATGGAAGCTGTACAGAAGGCAAATTCGGGCCATCCAGGTATGCCGATGGGGATGGCGCCGGCGGCATACGTGCTCTGGACAAAACACCTAAAGCACAATCCGTCGAATCCGCGATGGCACAATAGAGATCGCTTCGTACTTTCGGCTGGCCATGGCAGCACACTTCTATACTCGCTGCTATATTTGACCGGCTACGAGATAAGTTTGGAGGAGCTAAAGAACTTCCGGCAGTGGCGTAGTAAAACGCCAGGCCATCCGGAATATGATCCAGACTCTGGAGTCGAAGTCACAACCGGGCCATTAGGACAAGGAATTTCCAACGCTGTTGGAATGGCAATAGCACAGAAGTATCTGGCCAACTATTTCAACCGAGATGCGTTTCCAATTATCGATTACAAAGCCTATTGTTTAGCCAGCGACGGTGATTTGGAGGAAGGCGTAGCATCGGAAGCCAGTTCTTTGGCAGGGCATCTGGGCTTAGATAACCTGATTGTCATTTACGATGACAATCATATCAGTATAGATGGTCCTACCGAGCTTGCTTTTACGGAAGACAGGGCCAAGCGTTACGAGGCATACGGCTGGCATGTCCAGGAAGTCGGCGGTGACGGCAATGATATGCCTGCATTCGAGAAAGCACTTGAGAATGCAAAGAAGGAGAAGGGCCGTCCATCGATTATCGACCTGCGGACGCATATTGCCTACGGCAGTCCAAACAAGCAGGATACTGCTGAGGCACATGGAGCCCCTCTGGGTGACGATGAAATCAAACTGATTAAGGCCAGATTCGGCTGGGACCCTGAAAAGAGTTTCTATGTCCCCGAAGAGGCGCTGGCTCACATGCGAAAAACCACCGAGATAGGCAAAGAGTCAGAGGCAGCCTGGAACAAGATGTTTACTCAATACGCTAAGAAGTATCCGGAGCTGGCACGGCAGTTCCGTCATGCTGCTGCAGGAAAGCTTTCCGTCAACCTTGACGAGATTTTGCCGAAGTTTGAGGCGGGTAGTTCGATCGCGACGCGCAAGGCTTCGGGCAAGGTGCTCGATGCACTGATGCCGAAGCTGCCGCTGGTTATGGGCGGCTCAGCGGATTTGACCCCTTCAAACAATACGAGGTTTGCGGGGGCAAAGGATTTTCAAAAGGATGCACGCGACGGCAGGTATCTGCGCTACGGGATAAGAGAACATGCGATGGGCGCGATAATGAACGGGATTTCCGTGAGCGGCCTGATGCGCGCATACGGCGGAACATTTTTGGTGTTCTCTGACTATATGCGGGGTGCGATTCGCGTGGCGGCGCTCTCGAAGTATCCGACTATATTTGTGTTCACACACGACAGTATCGGCATCGGCGAAGATGGGCCGACACATCAGCCGGTCGAACAAATCGCGGCTCTTCGGGCGATGCCGAATTTGATCGTGATTCGCCCGGCTGATGCCAACGAGACTGCGCAGGCGTGGAAGTTTGCGCTTCAGTATCGGGATGGGCCAGTGGCACTTCTTTTTACCCGACAAGGACTGCCGATTCTGGACCAAGACAAATATGCCTCTGCAACAAACCTCAGCAAGGGCGCTTATGTTGTGGTCGGGGCGGATAAGCCGGACGTGCTGCTTTTGGCAACCGGCTCGGAGGTTTCGGTTGCTTTGTGTGCGGCTGAGCGGCTGGCAAATGAGGGCATTGGCGCACAGGTAGTTAGTATGCCCTGCTGGGAGCTGTTTGAGAAGCAAAGTCAGAAGTACAGAGATTCGGTTATTCCGCCGAGTGTCAAAGCAAGAGTAGCCATTGAAGCGGGTGTTGAATTAGGCTGGCACAAATGGTTGAGTGAGAAGGGTGTCTTTATTGGGATGTCTTCCTTTGGCAAATCTGCACCGGGCAAAGTGTGCTTTGAGAAGTTCGGTCTTACCGTGGAAAATGTGATAAAAGCAGCAAAAAGATCTGTGGGAAGCTAATGACGTGTACCATCACCCGAGGCAAAGTGATCGTCACTAATAGAATCAGTATAGGCCCTTATTTGGGGGCAGCTCAGCCAAAAAGGTGCGAAATGCCCGGGCTGAAAGGGCTGGCAGGTTCTAATAGTAATACTTGAACTCCAGGTCTGCCTTCCAGGTATCAGGCAGGCCCTTCTTTTTGGTCAGCTTGACTTTCGTACATTGCAAGTTTGCCCAGCTAAGCTGGATTGTGGAAAGAAAATCGGCGAAGCTGACCATATCAATCGCTTTTAAGGTGACCTTCGCAGTTTGACTTTTCCGCTTGTCGGCGGATTTAATGACTGGCCCAGAACTGAACGTGTAATTAGCTGCTGATATTCTGCACTGACGGGCGACCTTATCCACGGCCACGAGATAATCGAATTCACCGCCAGCGGTGTTCGGATCGACAAACTCAAGCCTGTCAGGATCAATTGGGAGAATCTCGAGCATTATGGCCAGAGCTTTTTCGTACTCGGTCTTTCCATCGTTCCAACTATCATCAGCTCGCGGCAGATATACGCCCCAGACAAGCAAAGGCCACAAAGCCACTACGATGGGGACAGCTATGTAATACAACATCGGATTCTTGTATATGTCTTTCATATAATTGGTTCCTGACCTATTTCTTGAGCTCAAGTGTTATGCTGAAATTGTCGCGCGGGGGTTTTTCCTCGACGCGCTTCGGCAAAACGTCGAAGCTGGTCCTCATCTCCTTGTAGAACTTTAGTGTGTTCGAGCGACGGGACGTGTCACCATCTATGCTCATTGTTTTGTCTGTAATAGTGAGCGAATCTACGTTTAAGTCTGTTGGGGCTGCGCATTTAACAAATGCCTCGAGTATAAGGGCCAGCTTCGATGAAATGGACTTCTGACCTCTGGCACCAATAAGGCCGCTCTTAACATCTCTGACGCGCCTCAACTCACTTCCAAGCTTTCTTGCGGGACTGGTTTTTTTGGGCAGACTTTGGCCTGGCATAACCGCTGAGTAGTCTCTGGAAAATTTGTTGCGCAGTCTACTTACGTACTTATTTGATGTCAGTAACTGTGTTTGAAAATACAGGCCAGCGGCAAGGAAGAGAATGGTAACAGATATACTTGCGAACTTCAGCGCATTTTGCCGCCGGAGTTTTTTGCCCTGGTAGGGCATAAAATCACTGCGGAAATTTACGCTCTGTGCCTTCTCGAAATAAGCCAAAGCAGCACCATAGGCAATTGCAAAATCAACCGGGTCATCGCAA
>DAOWID010000017.1 GCA_030641115.1 Planctomycetota bacterium
GGAGAGGTCGACCCGCTTCGTCAGAGCCATCTTTCGAAAGTCCGCATCTATCACGAGGACCCTCTTACCGGCCTGAGCAAGACTCTTGCCCAACATCATCGTGAAGCGCGACTTGCCGGTTCCCTCGCCGGCGCTGGTAACCAGTACAGTGGTGCTGCCCTGACTATCCAGCCGCGACAATAATGTCGTACGCACAACCCGGACGGATTCGGTCACGCGCGACTGACTTTGTCGTATTTTGTCGGGCAGTAATCTTCTGGTACGAGTCACAGGTATGAGCCCAAGGATCGGAACTTGCATTGGATGGGGCATGTCCTTAGGGGCATAAATGGTCTGATTCCTGCTGGCCCTTAAGAATGCCACACCACCGCCCATACCTAAGCCCAGCACCAGCGCCATTGCGGTGAACACAATACGACGGTCATTGTGAGGCTGGGAGGGTACGAAGGCCCGCATCAACACCTCGATTGAACCAGGGACGTTGCGCTCCATATTCTTCTGGTCCAGACGCTGCCGAACCGCGTTGAACAACTCACGCTTGTGCAGCAGTGCGTTATTCTCCTTCTCGAGTAATTGGGCGCTTTCGAAAAGCCCTTCAAACTCTGCCTGCTGTTTCTTCAACTCTGCAAGCAAAAGCTGCTCCTCTCGTTTTGCCTGGGCCAGTTGTTGCTCCGGGGACATCGATCCTATTTCTACTGTGTAAGCGGGACCACCGGCACCGCTGATTGTTACTGGCACTCCAGCCGCGTTTATCGGTCGGTTGCGCCACTGCTCGTCCAGTTGCGCCTCTCGCAGTCGAAGCAATTCCTCCGCGAACTCTAGGTTCTTTGTCAGCCGAGCCGTATCCGGATGCTTAGGAGTAAGCAAGCCGGTGGTAATCTGGTGTCGAATAGTCCTCACGTTAATATCCCGCTGCCGCCATTCCGCATCCTCATAGTATGCTGGTTGATTCTCCTGCATACTGTCAGCCAAAGCAACAGTCACATCATTGCTGTCATCGGTAATGGCCTGCTTCTTCCATTCCAATATAGCAATACTATTTCGCAGCTTGCTGAGACGGGCCTGCGTTTCATCCAGCCGAACCCTGTGGGCAGAGATAAGTTCCTGCGGAAGTGCCGTGCGGAGCGATCTGCGAAGCTCGGCAGTGATCTTCTCCCGCCCCAGGATTTCGTTTTCGAGAGATTTGTGCTGTTCTACCAGTTGCTTGTAGAGCGTGTCCTTGGTCGCATCAGACTTCTCCCCAACGTATCTCATGTACTGGTCCAAAACAGCATCCACAATAAGCTTGGCATCTTTGGCGCTGGGGTCCATAAAGCTGACGTCAATCATCTCGGTTCGGCGTCGAGGCTGGGCTGAAAGACTATCCCTGAGCCTTTCCAGGGGGGGAGCAACTGGGCTTCCGAGCAGCCGCTGCCTAAGGGATTTCCGAGGGTTCTTGTACCACTGTGTGTCCTGGACTTCCTGCTGGTCCAACACACGTTGAAGGACTACCAAACTCCTCATAATGGAGACCTGGGTGTTCACGAATGATTCATATAAGGGAATCATTCCGCTATCCTCTGTCCGGAAGACCAGATACGGGATAATGGGCCGGACTCGCACTTCGGCTCTAGCCCGGTATTGGGGAACTACTTGTGTCCAGATAGCGGCAATCATCGGAGCGGCCACCAAGATGAAAACCGCCAATAGGGTCCATTTGAAACGCAGGATTGACATCAAAAGTTCAGTCACTGAAGACGCAGCCTGCCCGCGTTGATCCAGCCCCAAAGGCTGAGCAGGCAGCAATGTCGCATCAGCTACCGATATCGGCTTTTTGGCAATCGATACGATTTCCGCAGGCTGTGTCCCTTCGTGGGGCCTGCCAGAATCGTCTCTTGCTTGCACTATCGGGTCTGGACGAACCTGGTGATTTTCTCCTGCCGAGTTCGTATTGCGTTTGGCTTTGTCTTCCAAATTATCCATTTTTACCTCTCCGCCAATCGGCTTGAGTTGTTTTTTCTAGGGCATCCATACCTCACACCTTGTGAAGTATCGTCACACAATTTATGCTGCTTGACAATTTCTTCTGTGCCTTTAACACAAAGCGGCTCAGACACACCTATTGCTTCACTCAGTCTTTGCGACCCCAGCCGGCATGGCGAAACCAAATAGCTTTTTTCCGATGACTCGGAAGAAATAGGAAAAAAGGACTTTTTGGTTTGACCATCTCTTACGCGGTTCCATTATAAGACGAAACAGAAACTCGGTGCCGGTCATGCGGAAAACCTTCGGAGCTCTTCTAAGACGGCTCGACGCAATGTCGAAACTGCCCCCTACACCCATACAGAAGTTTGCGTCGATAGCTTGCCGGTGGCGCCAGATCCAGTATTCCTGCTTTGGCGATCCCATGGCCACGAACAGCAAATCCGCCCTGCTGGAATTTATATGGTCGATAACCGTGCGCGAATCCTCGAAATACCCGTCCTGCCAACCAACGATCCTCAGGTCGGGATACATCTTCTGAAGTTCCGAGCGTGCGGTAGCGTTGGATTGGGCGGAGCCCCCCAGTAGGTAAACACGCCACCGTTTCCGGGACGCCAGAAAAAGAAGTCTGAAAAACAGATCACACCCGGTACATCGCTTGATACTTTGTCCATGGAGTATCTTGGAAGCGACCGAGACGCCCACGCCATCGCAAATACTAACATCTGTTTGTCGCAGAACGTTCAGCAGTTCAGGTCTGTGCCAGGCGTGATGAATCTTGATGGGATTGATCGCAACCCAGAACGATTTCCGGTCCGACTCAATTATCCCTTCAATACATTCGAGGGCTTGATCATACGATTCAAAGGGTACCACCGGGATTCCCATTATGTTAAGTGGTGTGGGAATATGTGCAGGTCCTTGTAAGGTCTGTGTATTTGTGACAGTCATAACGAGGATCCTGCTTTTTCCTTAATCGTGGATCGGCGTGTCGTGTTGGCACGTTGGCTCAATGCTTCAGCTTCTTCCTGCTGCTCCGGCGGCGGGAATTCGTCCATCAGCCGGCCCAGCAGCATAGCCTGCCGACCGCCTAGTTCCAGACAGCCATTTGCCCAAATACGTACCCTTATCTCCCATTCTGCTACCCCATTCCCATGAAGCGGCAAGGTAAGCTTCACTGTCTCACCAGTCGCAGTCCTGAGTTTTTCCTCTGGCACATTCCACGCACAGGTGCTCTCGTAATGGCCGTTGCGGCGATTCCACAACCCAATACTTTGAAAATCCATTTTTTCGCCCATGGCGCACACCGTCTCCCACCATGCACGGAAAGACCCCGATTCACGCATCCTCGTTTCGGCATTTTCAAAATTACGCTTGTCCGTCCTTGCTTCACGTGCGATGGCCAAGTTACGCTTTAGGGCCCGCAGTATTTCGCAATAACGCCTGCGGTGCAGGCATCCGAACATTGAAAACAACAACAGTAGCCCAACCGCCAGCAGCCCTACCGACCACCCGTCTTCCGCGGTTAGCATAAACGCGCCGATACTGGCGCCCATGACTGTTACCGCATAAATAACTATAACCACGGTGCGCTGACGCAAACCAAGATCCAACAGACGGTGATGCAAGTGGTTCCGATCCGCAGCGAACGCCGAACGCCGCTCAAGAATGCGGCGACGAATGACAGCAAGGCCCATATCGAGAATCGGCACACCCAGTACCAAGAATGGAAGCGCCAGTCCTACCAACGTGGAAGTCTTCGTCTGGCATACCAGGCTACCGGCTCCGATCAAAAAGCCGAGAAACATGGAGCCGCCGTCGCCCATGAAAATTTTGGCGGGATGGAAGTTAAAGAACAGAAAGCCCGTCACACTGCCCAGCAGCGCCAGCATCAACACCGCCATGGCTGCCTGACCGCTCCAAAGAGCCAGAAGTACAATTGTACCGCACACAATGGCCGCTATCCCGGCGGCAAGACCGTCCAGCCCGTCAATTAGGTTCATACACACCGTAATCATGATTATCCAAAATACCGCAAGCGGCCAAGCCGCCCAACCAGTCTCAAGTTCAAACGACGTCCCCACAGAAATGGAACGCAATGTTGCCCCTGAAGCACAGATTGCCAGCGAGGCCGCGATAAGGCATAACAGCTTGACGTAGCCTCCTATAGAACGCAGATCATCAATCAAGCCCACCGTAAATATGAAACTGGCCGCTACCAGTAGTACGATGAACTGCGTCCGCGACTCACGGAAAGACTGACCGATGTTGTTATCCAGGAAAAACACGGGCAACACCAGAGCAAGTGTCGCTACCACAAAAACGACTCCGCCTATACGCGGGATGGGTATCTTGTGCACCTTGCGCGGGCCGGGAGCATCAACCAAACGCAACCTCTTAGCCAGTCGCGATACAATCGGCACGAGAAACATCGCCACCAGCGCCGCCCCAAAATAGACTATCATATAGGTTTGCACTTGCTAATTCACCCCCCCGTGAGTTGCAGCAGAAAAGCTTGTATAGTTCCCTGCAAAGCAACAACCTATCCGTGTCTTTGAACACATTTTTCAACCACAGGCAGTCTTAGTCTTGCGAAGTTTTTTGTGAACAAGGTGCTCTTTTCACGCAGTGCCTACCGCTGCATGGACTCATACACCCTTTGCACACCACATACTGCAAAACGCACAAAGTGCCCTTTTCAAACTATAAATGCTGCGTCCGTGCCTCTTGGCGAGAGTTGTTCCCCCGTACGGAAATGCTCTTCGCCACCGCATCCTGCCTCATCATCTCTCTGAATATGGGTGTATTATACAGGTTTTGCTCTTAGGATGCAAGGGAAAACATAGATTATCTAATTTTTTTTCAAACGTAAATTGCCTTGTCCCTCTTAGCTGTACTGTCGCACTTAAAGAACGTTCATAAGCTCTTTAACAAGAAATACTTACAAGTAAGCACGGCCATCTATCATCTCTCGGTAGAAGTAACGGAGATTTACAGACGCCCGCCACACAAGCTTTTCGGGACAGTTTACTCGTTTCTGCTTTTATTTGCAGGCCGAAATGTGAACAAAATCTGCCTTAACTCATTTACCAATAATGCCTTACGTAGTCCTACGAGAGATTAGACAGTACAGTTAAGGAAGCTCCTTGTGTCTTAGCATGATTGAGCGCATCCCTTGTCAGCTCAAAAACGCAGATTTCCCCCTGTCAGCTATTATCTCAGCAAGTGGCTGGTCAAACAGGTCATCTGGATTACACCCTGATCGCAAAGTGATTCGCGGTTTGGCAATAGCTGTGATATAATCAAATCCGTATTCTCTCAGGTCCTCAACCTGCTGATTCTTTATCATTGCGTAGACTCCGTCCCCGTCGGCCTACCGACGAGGCTGATTTCCAGCCGCCCGGTGACACAGACCACAGACGGCGGGAGATGCAACCATATTACCCCTCACAGGATTCCCTGAGGACCACTTCTCTCGAACGTCCTGGCGGTGGCCTCCTTCCTACAAAAATTCCGTGACTTGGTATTATGACTGCTCGATAGTCCGTGTAAAGAGGTATTTGGGGGCAAAATTTCACTTTCTTGGTCGTCCCCATTACTAGTTTGAAACAAAAGGTTCTTATCGGACAGAAGGCAAAAAAAAGTAGAACTACCTATGTGCAAAAAGACGAAGGCACTTGCATTTACACGAAACTTCCCCGCTTTAGCCAATATGCTATTTTGCTATTCGTGTCGAATACGAATGCGAGCTGTGACGTTGCCTTGTGCTGGACATATAGGATTCTACAGCTGTCAAGGCCCTGCCAGGAATTGCCAGAATCTGCTCTTGACCGCTCCCGGTGAGTCTGCTACCATGAATACCAACGTCCTCGTGATGGTGGCTGACTTTAGCTAAGCCAAGACCAGTGTGGTCTTACTGTCAACGCCTGCGAGGCGAGGGACAATAAGCACTGATGAAGGGATGGGGGCAAACATTATGCGAGACGAGCGGAAGACCAGGCGGGAACTACGACAGCAAGTGGATGCTTTGCGCAGTCGTGTTGCGCAAATTGAGCAAGCCGAACCGAAGAGAAGTGACGAAGAGCTAAAGGTATTCGAACGAAGATTTGGAAAGATTCTTGATAGTGTGACCGAGGCCATGCTTTTATTGGACGTGGAAAACAAACGAATCGTCGCCGGCAATAAGGTGATTTGTCAGATGCTGGGTCGTAACCCGAAAGAGTTCAAGAATCTGGGAGTTATGAATATCCATCCACAGAAAGATTTGGACTATATTATGGAACAGTTTGAGAAGCAAGCGAGGGGAGAGCTTGCGCTGGCCAAAGATGTTCCGGTCAAAAGAA
>DAOWID010000473.1 GCA_030641115.1 Planctomycetota bacterium
GCTAAAAGGCGAGAAGATGTTAGAGTTAATAGATAGTGTTGGCCCTTTGTGGGATGACATAAAGGTGGCTATCGCAGATTTTTGGGATAGGTCATAAGGTAATAATATCAAGACAGATATTGACCAGATAAAATGGTACTAACTCATACAAATAGAAAAGGCGATACCTACTATCTCCATGAAGGACTAACAAGAAAGGGGAATCCCAAGTACTTTTTCTCCAGACAAAAAGATGGCAAGTTACTGGAGAGAATTCCTGAAGGCTACGAGATATATGAAAACCCAAACGGCTTGGTCTTTTTAAGGAAAGCAAAGCCTAAGATATTTTCGGATGAAGAGATAGCAATCGTTGAGAACGGCATAAGAGAACATATCGACTTGGAGTTTTGCAAAATTGATGTGAAGGGAAATGCAATAATAATCTTTTTACCATTGCAAGACGTTGATGCAATCAAAGAACTTGCGTGTCTGCACAGCTTTAAGACCCCGGAAGAAATAACACATACGCTCCACAGAATAACTACGTTCGCCCCAGAGATGCAACTGATATTGACAGATAAAGAAAAGCGCGTTTTTTCTTTAGAGAGATATTGTTATAGAGGCCGAGGTCACTGGATGACCTTAACAACTTCCTCGGATTTGACAAGCCTTGTCAAAAAGTACTTTAAGCATTTGAATAAAGAATCCTTTTTCGATTTACTCCCCGGATTTTAGGCAAAGCCGCATGCAGGACCAAATCGGCGATTCAGCAGCCTTTGCCCTGCAATCTTGCTTCGAGGCCCGTTGTTCTCAACGGGTAGCCTGACCGACACGTCTTGGCCTCTTGACGCTCAATCCACCACATATTAGAATCGCCAACCAGAATATCCTGGCGTTGCTAAACTTCTTAATGGAAGTTACTGAAAGGATTCTAAAATGGCTGTTGACGCGAAACAGGTATCCGCGTGTTTCGAAGAGTGCAAGGGGCACTTAACCGAGGAACTGCTTCCTTTCTGGCTCGATCGTTGTAAGGACGGCGAAAACGGTGGCTTTATTACGCACTTCGATAAGGATGGTAACGATACCGGCGAGGATGAAAAGTCCTTAATCGCTCAGAGCCGAACCGTCTACACAATGGCCTCCGCCCATCGAGCAGGTTACGGCGATGGCAAGTGTGGCGAATACGCTAAGCATGGCGTCGATTTTCTGATCGACAAAATGTGGGACAGTGAATACGGCGGATTCTTCTGGACCGTTGACCGCAAGGGCCAAGTTGCTATCGACAAGAAGATCCTTTATGGTCTGAGCTTCGCGATATATGCGCTGAGCGAGTATACTATGGCCACCGGTGACGCACGTGGGCAGGAATACGCTGAGAAGGTATTCGACCTTGTCAAGAAGCACTGTGCCGACACGATGTACGGCGGCTATTTTGAGATGCTTGAACGAAATTGGGACCTTTGTGGGCCGGGCAGCCAGGGCGGCGATAGAAAAACGCTCGATGCTCACATGCACCTGATGGAGGCCTTCACCAGTCTCTATGAATGCACCGGGCAGAGTATGCACCGCCGAATGTTGCTCGAAGATATCGATATTCTGATAAAGAGAATCCTGCATCCTGAATATGCGACCGGCATTCCCCAGTTTACGCCCGACTGGGAAGTCGCCCCGCAGATAAAGTTTGATATAATCTGGGGCTGGGACCGCTTCCAGGACGGCGGACAAAAGACCCACGCCCAAGACAATACTTCAGCCGGACACAACGTCGAGTTTGCGTGGCTGCTTGCGCACGCAACGGATATTTTGGGCACGGGCTTTGAAGAGTATAGGGACGTTATCAAGAAGACGACGGACCATGGAATGAAAAACGGCGTCGATTTCGAATACGGCGGCGTCTATGTAGAGGGACCACACACAGGTGGCGTGTACGATACTGAAAAGGAGTTCTGGCAGCAGGCCGAAGTCATGATCGGCATGCTTGAGGCGTGCCTGCGGTTTGGGGCTGAGGAATATTGGCCGGCTTACGAAAAAGTGCACCGCTTTGTCTTTGACAAGATGATAAACCATCCTGTCGGTGAGTGGTGGCCATTGCTTACCAGAGAAGGCAAGCCTATCTGGACCCACATGAGCCATTCCTGGAAGGTGAACTATCACACCGTCCGTTGCATGGTGCAGTGTATAAAGCGGCTTGATAAGCTGCTCGTAAAGCTCAGATAGTAGAGACTCGCGCATGCAATACCAAGGCAAGTACAGTATATTTGATCCCGCCAGAATCAATACGTATCCGTTGAGCACACGCACCAACAAGGTTACGTTCAACGACCTTGTGTTGCCTGAGGATGTTGACAAGCTTGCTATAGAATTACCGGAAGAAACTATCGCTTCTTTAGAAACGATTGCTGACGCTGCGGTCTCGGCCAGGAAGGCCAGTAAGCCCGTTATTGTTTTTGCCGGTGCGCATTTAATCAAAAACGGCCTGGGGCCGTTGCTCGTGGATATGGTGACCCGTGGTGCTGTCACGCTTGTTGCGGGGAACTGTGCTACGGCCATCCATGATTTTGAGTTGGCGCTGATAGGCCAAACCAGTGAAAACGTGCCGGCGGCACTGGGCAAGGGTCAGTTTGGAATGGCCTTCGAGTTTGCCTACATCAATTGTGCTCTGTCACTTGGCAACGAGCAGAAGCTCGGCTTCGGCGAATCGCTCGGCAGAATGATTTGTGACGAAGGATTCCGCCACCAGGTCTTTTCGTTGGTCGGAAAAGAATCGTCTGAGGGCTTTGGCCATCCTGAAATTAGTGTCTTAGCTTCCTGCTATAGGAACAACGTGCCCTTTACCGTTCACGTTGGGATCGGCACAGACGTAACCGACCAGCATCCCTCCTTTGATGGCCAGGCCAAGGGAGGCTGTTCCGGCAGAGATTTTCTTATTTATACGGGCGAAGTGGCCAGGCTTACTGACGGCGGCGTGTTATTGAATGTCGGTAGTGCCGTGACCGGCCCGGAAGTCCTGCTTAAAGCCCTCTCAATGGCTGCGAACGTCGGAAATGTCCCAAAGGACATCATCACCGCTGACTTTGACCTGCGTGACTACAACCCTGAGCAGATGACCGATGAGTCTTCGGCGGGCTATTACTTCCGTGACCAAAAGAGCATTGTAACACGAATCCCACAGGCCTTTGCCGGCAAAGGTCTTTATGTGCAAGGTGACCAGAAACAAACATTTCCCTTGCTCTATAAGAAGATTGTGGAAAAACTATAACTACTTATCCGGCGTGCGTGTCAGATTATGAAAGAAGAACGTATCGAAGAAATCTTAGCTCGTATCAAAAGTGTAAAGGTGGCGGTCTACGGCGATTTCTGTCTTGACGCTTATTGGATACTTGACCCTCATGGCTCGGAAGTCTCTGTCGAGACCGGTTTGCAAGCCCAGGCAGTCGGTAAGCATTACTATTCGCTTGGCGGCGCGTCAAACATTGTAGCCAATCTTGCTGCGCTTGAGCCAGCGAGCGTACAGGTCATTGGTGTTGTCGGGGACGACATCTTCGCAAGGGAATTGACACGCCAGCTTCACGAGTTGGGCATCGACACAACCCATCTGGTCGTTCAAAAGGAAAATTTCGACACGGTCGTATTCGGCAAGCCGTATCTTAAGCGCAAGGAACAGCCCCGAATTGATTTTGGCTTTTTCAACAAGCGAACCGAGGCAACTGATAATGCGCTGCTCGGCGGCATTCGCAGTGCCTTGCAGACTGCAGACGCTCTGATTGTCAACCAGCAGGTCCCTGGTAGCATCACAAACGAATCTTTCATTGACCAGGCCAATGCTCTTTTTGAGCAGTTTTCCGAGAAGGTTATCTTGCTCGATTCCAGGCATTACGGCCACAAATTCAAACATATCTATCGCAAGACAAACGATTTAGAGGCAGCCAAGCTAAACAACGTCGAGGTTGGCTTGGAGGATGTTCTGCAATCAGAAGATGTGATAAGGTATGCTGATAAGCTGTATCAACAATTCAGCAAACCTGTTTTTCTGACTCGTGGCCCACGCGGCATCATAGCCGTGGACTCTGACGGCGCGCATGAAGTTCCTGGTATCCAATTGCTTAGGA
>DAOWID010000238.1 GCA_030641115.1 Planctomycetota bacterium
AATCCGAAGGCGTTTTGGTCTGTACGTCATAGATAAATATTTTTCCATTGCGGAAGAGGCTTTGCAAACTATGTCCGACCAGACGGTCGGTGTTGGTCTCCGTTATGTCGATCTCTCGGTCCTGCTCTTTACTGACTTCGCGTAGACCTTTAACGGCCCAGTAGATTGCGTGACTGTCGGGGTGTCGCCAATCCAAAGGAAAGTGTTTGTTGGGGTCGCTGACGTCAGAGGGGCCATAGATGTTATTCAACTCCTGCATCAGGACCGGATCAAGCTTCCAGGTGTTACGGAGGTGATATGCCTTGGCGAAGATGTCAAACTTCTTGAGCTGTTTTGTCCCTCTGAATTCATCAACTACTTCGGCGGCGGCTGGTTTGAATCTGCCGGCATTTTGGCGAAGTGACAGATAATTGTCTACGAACCTGCCGTCATCGGCAAATACACTGTCGGCAGCCTTTAAGGCTGTAATCAGCTCGGCCACATTCGCATCTCTTACAATTTGCCCCCACTCGGTATGGGCCTCGTTGGAAAGAGCTTCGAAGTACCGATTATCGTGTGAACCAAGATGGTTATCGTCCGAACGGAGCAGTGGTTCCATCGCCGAGGCAAGCTGCACCTTGTAATATTTGTGTGCATCATCTGATACGCTGCCGATTTTGTGCTGGAATATCCTGGCCAGCTCGCGATAGAGCTGAATGGCTTTGGGATTCAGTGGAATTCCCTTATCGCGCAATAGTTCATAGCCGTTTTTTACCCAGCGCCATCGTTGGTCCGGCTGGTTGGCAGGTATGGCTACGGAGATGTTATAAGCCATATTCCAGGCGTGAAACTCCCAAACCGATGCAAAACGAGGCTGCAATGTGGTTATCCATTCTGCAAGCTGCCTTGCATCGAAGAATTGCCCTTGGTCCTTGAGTTTATCTGCCCGTATCCATAAGACATCTACGACTAAGCCACGAAAAGCCCCCATCGCAATCGTTGCAAAGGCCAGTGAAGGCGGGGCATTTTCAAGAGGCTCGTTGCTTATTAGTTTCATTTGCTGCCGCTGGGAATTTATATTATCGACGTGCATACCCGCAATAATCAGCAAAGCAACGGCGAGAATAATGCTAACACACCAGATTGTTGTGTCGCGCAAGCGCATAAGAAGGTACAAAACTTGGGGCAATTCACACTGTAACTTTTGCAATTTCCCGATAACTGAAAATCAGTAATGCTACAAGCAGCAGCAGAGACCCTTTAATGCAAATCATAAGGCCGATGACCTTGGCCAACAGGGACCAGCTTATTAACTGTGCCTCGATCAGAAACTTTGTCGGATTGAATTTATCGAACTGTGGTAAAAGTCGAATTACCGGCCTGATAGTGTAGGAATACACACCGCTCAGGTTTTCACTGAGAAAATCAAAGGATTCGAGAACGAATCCGCTGAAAGTTGCAGTAAAGAAAAACACAAGGCAAAACAATATAGCCACAGGAAACGAGAGGAATGTCGAGCCTAATACGCCTAAACAAGCCAGGAATATCAAACGAAATAAGATCAAAAGAACAGCTCTTACAAAGTTGGCGGTGAACGTATCGGCTTTGTAAAGTAGTTGCAGACCATCCTCAAGCGGAAAGATTACGATGGTATTGTTTGCCGGGACATTGAAAAACCCGACGGCAAGGTAACCATCTGGGGCTGCGGCGTCAGCAGGGACCTCCATCTCACGAAACGTGCGAACAGGGTCCCTGCGTACAGGAGTTCTATATGCAGGGGTATCGGTGTCCGTACCATACTTGACCTGCCGGTCGTCACCGGCAAACCATCGGCTGTGCACGTGCGAGTCGAGAGGATTTACCGAAACATCGTACTTGAATCTTATAAACAAACTCCCGTTGGGGTCGATAGGTTCAACGTTATCGAATTGCCAAATCAACTCTTGACCGGGCACAGCAGCTCTTTTCCATCTTTTGTGGTCTTCAGTGAGTCTGGCGATTATTTCAGAGCGTGGGACGCCTTCGGGGAGCCGGCGACTCTTTTTGAGCTTCTCATAGGAATCAAGGACCTCCTGCGTGACATCGGCTTCGGCGGGGACCAAGGTGGCCCGAGCGGTGTAGAATTCGTTGTCGACCTGAACAAGCTCAGCTTCGGTTACATCGTAAAACTTGGGCATGTAAATAGTGATGCCATATATTACAGCAGAGAAAAGAATGAGCAAGCCTACATCGACTAATATCACGCCGAGCACCTTGCCGAGCAAAAGCTGGAAACGACGGATAGGCTTGGTGACGACCGTGTATATCTGCCTTTGCTTTATGTCACTTGTTAGCGAGTAGACAGAAACAACGAGTGTGAGCAGACAAAGCAAAATACTCGTTAGCGAAAGACCATAGCTGACAAACGTCTGCAGCCTGCCTTTTAGGGTGCCGTCTCCTGTCATGGAAATGCCCATAACGGGAAGAAGAACAATCAGCAGGATGACAAAGACAACGGCAATCTTCATCCGCAAGGCCTGTCTTATAGTATTTTTAGCGACAGCCCAGATGCTACGCATCGCTGGGATCTCCTATTTGCGGTTTATCTCCCTCAGCCGGCTCTTCGTCTTGGTCTCGATGATTTGAGCGGTCTGTAAGCTGGTCCAAAATGCTCTTTTCGACTTGGTCTTGTTCAGACGCTTTCGGTTCGACAGGCTGTGTCTCTACTTTTTCGGTTTGAGCGACAGGTTCGGGCTGGGCTGGGTCAACCGGGCTGGCTAATTCAGTGAGCAACCGTTCGTCACGTTTGGATTCAGGACTTTCAGCGGGGACCACCGGCTCTGTTGCTGGAGGCTCGGAGGGAGTCTCTTGCGATACCGGTGCAGAGACAAGCTTGTCGAGTACGTCTTTAGGAGTCTCTTGTATCAGGAATCCGCCGATTTCTGTGGTGCTGACGGCGCCGCTTGTGGGCTGGGCCTGTTGTTGGGCCTCGGCAACTGTCTTGATGAAAAAGATTTCGAGCTTGTCCATCGGAGAAGTCACTTCGCACTCAGCGCGCTCGTCTTGAATTAGCTGCTTTATCCTTTCAATAGCGGTGTCACTTATCGCGCCAGTATTAATCTGTTTCCTATTTGTCTGCTGCAAAAGGTCTTTGACTTTGCCTTCAGCCTGGATTTTCCCGCCGTAGAGGATTGCAATTCTGTCGCACACGTCTTCGACGTCGGCAAGCAGGTGACTGCATAGCAGGACTGTCTTTCCGCGCTCCGCGAGCTTCAGGACTAGATCCTTTATCTGCCTTGTTCCGATAGGGTCAAGTCCAGTCGTTGGCTCATCCAATATCAATAGATCGGGGTCGTTTATCAGGGCTTGTGCCAGGCCGATTCTCCGCGCCATACCCTTGGAAAATGTTCCAACAGCTCTGTTTGCGACGGCTTTTAAGCCAACCATGTCAAGCAGTGCTTCGATACGCATTTTCCGCACTTTTGAGGGCAGGCCAAATAATCTGCCGTAGAAGTCCAACGTTTCGCGGGCGTTCAGGTACCGGTAGAGGTAAGACTCTTCGGGCAGAAAACCGATCTTGGTGTTGATTTTAGGGTTGCTGCCCTCGCCGCCGAGCACAACAGCCCTTCCCTTTGTCGGATAAAGTAAGCCGAGTAGCATCTTCAGGGTGGTCGTTTTGCCTGAGCCATTGGGGCCAAGCAAACCGAAGACCTCATTGTAGCGGACACGCAGATTTAGGTCGTCAACAGCGTAAACCTTGTCCCGTCCCCACCAGTCTGAAAAAACCTTCGTCAGAGAGAGAGTTTCAATAGCGTAGTCCATATTCCTATGTCTATACCTACACTTCTTGCGGCTCGTGGTGGAGCTCTTCGCCATATCGGACAAGGCGAGCACTGTTAAAGACAACAATCAATGTGCCCAGAAAGTGCAGCACTGCTGCATAGACTGGCAACCATCGCGTGGCCTCCCCTCTTGCTTGCCCAGCGGTAGTTTCCGGCCACACCGCCGCGGCAGCAATACCGAGAACGACAAACATAATTCCAAAGGCAAGATTCTGGGTGATCACGCCTCTGGTTCTTCGCGAAAGCCGAACCAGGAAAGGCAGCCGTCTCAAATCATCGCTCATAAGTGCAATCGAAGCGGAGTTTATGGCCACATCGCTGCCGGCAGCGCCCATTGCGATGCCGAGATCGCCCGCCGCCAAAGCAGGTGCATCATTTATGCCGTCGCCGACCACCGCTACGGTATGTCCGTCGCGTTTGATTTGTTCAACTATCGCCAGCTTGTCGGTCGGTAAACACTGCGCTTTTACGTCGGTGAAGCCCAACTCGCCGGCAACACGGTTGGCAACCTCATCTCTGTCACCGGTGAGCATCGTCATCCTCTTTACGCCAATGTCACGCAGCTCCCTAACAGCCTCGCTTGCTTCGGGCCGAGTTTTATCCTGCAGACCAATCCAGCCCATGCACTTACCATCCTTGGCCACATAAAGTGTACTAAAGCCTTGCTCCTCATGTAGGCCAGGGTCGGGGACATTGGCTACATCTACGTTATTCTCTTTCAGAAACGTGTCCCTTCCAACCGTGATTTTTGATGAATCGATTAGGGCTGTCACTCCCTTGCCCGGCGTCTCCTGGAAGTTGTCTGTTGCTCGCAGCAAGAGGTTCGCTTCTTTTGCCACTTCGTGCAGTGCCCTTGCGGCGGGATGCTTGCTCATCTGCTCGGCGGAGGCAGCGACAGTTAATAATTCGGCGGGCTCGATATTTTCGGCTGGGGTCAACTTCGTCACATACAGCCGACCCGTCGTGACAGTGCCGGTTTTGTCAAACACCAGAGCAGTCATTCTCCCCGCGATCTCAAGATCTGCAACATTCTTTATGAGGACACCCAGGCGCGCCGAAGCGGAAATTGCCGCGACCATCGCCGTTGGTGTGGCCAGAATCAGCGCACACGGACATGCGATAACAAGTATTGCAATCCCCTTGTTGGCGTCACTGGTGAAAAACAGGACTATGCCTGCAACCATCAAAATCGTCGGTGTGTACCACGTAACGTAACGGTCGATTATCCGCATAATTGGTATCTTTGTCTGCTCAGCCTGCATAATCAACGACTGGACTTTGCCGAGAGTAGTATCTTTGCCGGCCTTGGTTACGGTGACGTCCAGGACGCCGGTAAGGTTGCTTGTCCCTGCGAAAACCGACATTCCCGGCACCTTGTCCACAGGAAGAGATTCGCCTGTTATGGTGGCCTCATTAACGGAGCTAAGTCCTTTGATGACGTCGCCGTCGGCTGGTATGTTGTCACCGGGCCGAATACGAATGCAGTCACCGGGTTTCAAGCTACTGACTTTTACTTCACGTTCACCACCCTGCTCGTCAACAAGATATGCCTTGGTAGGTGTCAGCCTAATCAATGACTCTATAGAGGCACGAGCACCGAGGGCGGTGCGGCTTTCGATAAGCTCGCTCAAGAGCATGAAGAACGCAACAGCCCCTGCGGTGACATAATTCTGCGTGGCAAAGGCGGCAATTATTGCCAGAGCCACGAGCAGATCCATGTGCGCCTCTTTTTTTATTAGACATTTTATCGCGTGCAGAATAATCGGCGAGCCGAGCAGCACCGCTGCGAGCATTGCCAGGAACTCAGTACTGAAACTTGTGGGGCCGTAGATGAGTCTGGCGATGCCACTGTTTATCAGCAGCATACCGCCGGCCATTGTCCCCAGCAGGGCCATACTTACTCGAATCTGCTTGCCGTGAGTGCGCTCAGCGGCAAGGTCCTCTTTGAAATGTAAATGCTCGTGAGCCATAGTCTCAGGTCTCGTTTCTTATATTGCGTACGGGCTTGCGTTGCACTTTCGGCCTCCGGTCTCATTGGTCGCTGCTGTTTTGTTTACCGGGTTTTGGCTTTATCCTTGGGTCTCTGTTTATGTAGATTCTTATTTCTCTGCCATCTGCAGTCTCATCAGGTTGCAGAACGAACTTTTCGTCCGCGTTGCTCAGGACGTCCACTATGGCGTCCAGGTAGATTTTTTGCATGACAAGTTTTGGGCGTTTGCGACATTCGGGCAGTATTTGCTTCAAATAATCAGCGCGGGCCTCGGCAGATGCCACAACCTTCGTTCGATAGATTCGCGCCTCAGCGATCTTCTCCTGGGCTGCGCCGGCCAACCGGGACCACAAGTCCTCTCTTTGCTCTTCGCTCACAGCTTCATCATGTAGTGCTGCGAGCAGTCCCTCGGCCACCTGTCCGCCGGTCTCGATGAGCGTGTTTTCAGCATAGGTCTTAGCTTCACTTATCGCCGCATCACTTTTCTGACTCGCCTCAATAGAGGCCCGGAACGCTTCATCAACCTGCCGGGGCCATGTTATGTCGGTCAACTGCACAGATACGACTTTGATGCCGCTTTCTATTTTGTCGAGTTTTTCCTGCAATAGTCCTTTGACGTCCGCCGCTACCGCTGCGACCTGCTCATACATGGCCTCGTCGATAGTATAGTTGACCATAGCAGTTACAATGGCATCGGCAACCGTGTGCTCCAGCAGCGGCGTGACATTCCGCGGTATGACATCAGCATAGTTCTGCCCAGCTTCTATACTCTCCAAATCCACATAAACGTTTTGGAAGAAGCGCTCAGGGTCATCAATCCTGTAGATTAGCTGCCATTTACAATGGACAATATTGTAGTCGCTGCCGGCTGAGTCTGTGATAGCTTCGGTCTGTTTTTCGCTTCTGGTAATGCAATACCCATCTTTGACGGGATCCAGATTCTCCGGCACGCGAACTCTTCTTTTAGGGTCGCCGGCAAGCAAGTCGTAGCGTGTCTGAGAATACCAAAATGAGTTGATGGGTAAACTGATGTTTTTTTCCACAGCGATTCTTACAATTTCATCTATCGGGTATGGGAACACCCAATGCAGACCCGGGCCAAGGAGCCTTTGTTCACCGACGCCGCGAATCTTGCCAAGTCGCAGGACAAGGGCCTGCTCATCGGAACCCACCGTTCTAAAGCCCGATGCCAGGAAAATAATCACGAGAGCGACCATTATTATCTTGAGGATAACGAAGCTGATTCTCAGTGCCTCGGACAGGGACCTACCGGCGGCGTCTAGCTCTTGGCCGGGTCGCTGCCCAGGCGCCTGGGCTTGCACGTCTTTACTATTTTCGTGATTATGGTCCACCATACTATTGACCGCTCTGAGAAGCTTGTGTTTCTGGCTCGTTGGGCTCGCTGAGCTTAATTTGGGGCATTTCGCGCAGGTATCTTATAAGGTCGGTATCTGTGGTTAGAATAATGGTCGCCCTTTCCTTCAATATTTCCTTGAGCGCATCGATGTTCCGCAGAAATATTGCCAGCTCCGGGTCTGCCTGCAACATTTCGTAATACTTTGCAGCCTCTGCGTCCCCCTGGGCCTGTATTGCCTTGGCCCTTGCGTCAGCGGCGGCGAGCAACTCTTTCTTTTTGGAATCGGCGTCATCCGTTATTGTCTTAGCCTCGGCCTTTCCTTGCGAGATGGTGGTTTCGGTCCTGCGGTTCCTTTCAGCCTTCATCCGCTTAAAGACTTCTTTGCTGGTGTCCTCGCTGACTTTGAGCTGTTTTATACCGAGGGTTTTAATTTCGATGCCATAATCTGCCTCCGCGACTGAACTTTGAAGCTCACCGAACATTTCCTTTTCGATTTCCTTGAACTTTATCTTTGCCGGGTCGCTATTTATGAATTCACCGAAGGCGTGCTGGCCAATTACTGTATTCTGTGCACTGCTAATGTGGCTGAGTAATTTCCGTTCAGCTTCGTCAACGTTCCCAACGGCGTTGAAAAAGTCTAACGGCTGAGCGATTCTCCAAACGACATAAGTGTTTACGATAATTGGCACGGCACCTGCGGTTGGCGTCTCGCCGAGGTCAGCTTCAAAGACTCTCATCCGGGAATCAAATTTGTGGACGCGTTGGATTGGAGCCGGCCATTTGAAGTACCAGCCAGGCTCGGAGATATTCCGCGTAGGCTTGCCAAAGGTTGTGACCAAGGCGCACTCTATTTCCCTTACCTGGAATGAGACAAGATATAAGCTCATCACTATGACTATCAATGCGACAAAGATGGTAATGGCTATACTCTTCATTTCTCGCTCGTCTCCTAAAAGCCTTCTATATCATCGAGCAAACTCGGGATTAGTTTTTCCTCAAAGTCGAATATGAAAACCTGCTTATCGTTCGGATCCGCAACCACGACATATTTTCTCACGCTATCTCGTCCAATTGTGTCTTCAAAGACCGTCAACCTCTGCTCGCGCTTGTAGATTTCCGGCGCGGCCTTGTATGCTTTGAGCTGGCTGGCGAAGCGCTGCCCGGTTGCCTTCGCGACTGTGGCTCTCTCAAAGGCATAGCTTTGCGCTTGTCTTAACGTTGAAAAGATATCGCCCCTGGCCTTTGCAAAAGCCAGGTCCAGGTCGTGGCCAAGCTTTTCAAATTCGTTAGTCTGATTATTCTGCTGCGCACGTTGATATTTAGCTGCCAGGTCATAGAGTCTGTCGGCGTCTTTTACAGAACCCACGAGGCTGCTGAGAGTTTTGTTTCGTTCTGCATGCGACTCAAGTATAAGCGCCTGTTTTTCTTGAACTGCGCCGACAACCTTTTGATAAGCCGCCGCGACTTCCTCATCCGGCGGCGGGTGGATGCCCTGCACCCCCACAAACACGATTTCAACGCCCAAATCTGCCCGGTCGGCAGCGGCCTGAATATTCTTTGTCAGAACCTTCTTGGCCTCAGCCCTGCCTGCTCCGAGCAAGCTGTGCTGCAGATCTGCTTGGCTATCGACTTCAATCCTGGCACTGGCTGCGAATTTCGTAAGCTCGCGATAGCAAATGGACTCGAGCAGCTTCTCGGGCTTTTTGTGACTGTAGACGAATGAATACAAGTCGTTTATCTTGTATTGAACGGGCACAGCAGCCACGACAAGACTTACCGCTGCGGCGCCGTCTTCCGAGATCTCGCCTGTTTGCTCGCTGGCGACGAGCAAATGGTATTCTTCTTTGTAATGCTTCTTACCCCACAACAATGGCCCATAACCTGCCCTGTCTTTCTCCGGATCGGGGACAAAGCCTATACTGACTTCTGAAATCTTTTGCGTGGGATATTTATGGACAGTGTCTATAGGCCGAGGCCACTTGAAAGCCAGGCCTGGTTCGGCAATCCTTTTGACGCCGGCGCTATTTAAGGGGTTGCCAAAGTGCTCTATGACCGCCTGTTCGTTGGGAGCTACCACAACGATGCAGTCGGATAGATAGAGTGTAATGGCAGCAAACAAAACCAGCGGGACAATCGCTTTTTCGAGGAGCTTATAGAACCAGGTTTGAGAGACTTCAAAACCAAACTGATAGTCAATGGCACTTGCGGCTGTGCGGAATATTTCACCCGGCTCATTTATGAGCCCCAGCAACCTGCTATCGAAGGCGGCTCTGGGATACTGACCTTCCAGCCTCGGGCGGTATATGTCAAGGACCGCATTTAGAGCCGTCTCTGCGCCAAGAACAACAAGTAAAATCGGAATCACCCAGCTCACAATATTTAGCAATATGGGCCAATCAAATGGTACCAGCGCCAGGCCTATCGCCATAGCAAAGCATATTATGGCTACGCCGAGCAGGAAGCTACCGCCGGCTCTTAACGCCTTCCACTGTCGCTGCGCCGACATGCCGGTAGCGTAACGGGAAATCAAAAAGCTGATGAATGCTACGGCCGTCATAAGAATCGCACACAGCAATGGTTGTTTTGGCTCGACCTCAGGCTCAGCCTGAACAGCTTTCAACAGATACAGCCCGATGCCCAATTCGTAAGCAGCTATAGCGGCTGAAAATATGGGAATGAACCATTTCTCGAGTATCTGCAAACGACTCTGAGCTACGGCAAATAGAGTTGCACGTTCGCTTTTGGCCTGAAAGATTGTGGAAGCCTTGTCATCCTTGGCTAACTGGCTCATGTCGAGCTTTTCCTGCTCAGCCAAAGAACGCTGGTGAAACTGAATAACAAGGACAAACCAGATCAAAGCCGCTGAGAGGATCAGCCAGCTGGCCGCAGAGACCGCGAAGAAGCCACTCCATCGGCCTATCAAAAGGGAAGTACCGAAAAACAGAACGCTCAGAATCAATGACGCCAAAGCTACATATTCAGCACGTTTCGACGATATCGTCATTTTGGCCTCAGTCTTGAATCCCGAACAAAAAGACCACAAACATAGTATCTATCTGATACAGTGTAAACCCTTTACAGGAAGTTCAAGGCGTTGTAGTATAAACAACAAGCAACATCATAGTACAGAGACAATTGTGAAAAAATTATGCCTTAGAACATGGGCGAGATGGATACCTTGCGAGCGGATACGTCTGAGACGGACAGTGAGTAATGCATAAACTATTTACGATAGCAAAAAACACTTTCACCGAGACACTGAGACAGCCGGTATATGCCATAATCATTTCCGCCGCCCTATTCTTGTTCTTCTTGAGTCCATCTTTGACCATGTATACGATGAGCGATGATAATAAGCTCTTACGAGAATTAGGACTATCTACGCTTTTCCTGACGAGCTTGTTCATTGCAATATTTTCTGCTTCCGGCGCCGTAGCCGAGGAGATGGAGAATAAGACCATTATTACCGTTCTGAGCAAGCCCGTCCGACGTCCCATATTTATTCTGGCGAAATTCATGGGCGTGGCCGCTGCGGTGGTCCTGGCACATTATATTTGCACCGTCGCCCTGCTGTTGGCAATCAGACACGGTGTCCTTGAAACCGTAAATGATACGCACGACTGGACTGTCATAAGCACCGCAGCGGTCGTAGTTGGCGGAGCGTTCCTCCTAAGTGCCTTTTTTAACTATGCTTACGACTGGAAATTTTCGTCAACGGCTATAGTACTGGGGGCAATACTTGCCTCATTAGGCATGATTTTTCTTTGCTTTTTCGACCGAAACTGGCAGTTCAATCCCCAGAAGAATGGCATCAATGCTCTGGATGTCTACGGCTCGATATTGCTGCTGCTGGCTGCAATTATAATTGTGGCGCTGGCGCTGGCGTTGTCGGCCAGGTTTAACATAGCTGTGACACTTTCGGCCTGCATCGGGATTTTTTTGTTGGGGCTTATAAGCGATTACGCGTTCGGCAAATTGGCTGAAACACACATACTATGGGCCAACCTGTGGGCTAAGATGGGCAGAGTCCTCGTGCCGAATCTGCAAATCTTCTGGATAAGTGACGCTATTTATGAAGGTAGTGAAGTCCCATTCAGGGAATTCACACAGTACTTCGTGCGGGCCGCTTCCTACGCATCGTGCTACACAGCAGCTATCCTCGCACTGGCTGTGGCCCTCTTCCAGAGACGACAGGTAGGCTGAAAAGTGCGTAAAGTGTAAAGTGCCTAATGTGAGCTAAAGTGACACTTATGTGTCATCCTGAGGCGGAGCCGAAGGATCTGGCCAACGAAAAGGAGATTCTTCACTTCACTCAGAATGACAGCTTTGCTGTCACTTTAGGCACTCCAAACTTAAGTTCACTTTAGCTCACTTTTTATGACGGCTATTTCATCGCAATCCTGCTGTTTCGGACACCTCGCACAGTCACTCCAGACCTTCATCGGCAGTTTTTCTTTTTCAATTACCTCAAAGCCGAGCTTCTCAAAAAACTCCGGCTCCAACGTAAGTGCAAAAACTTGTGGCACACCGATCTGACGAGCCTGCTCGATGGCTGCGGCGACCAGCAGCTTTCCGACGCCCTTATCGGTGTGTGACTGTTCAACTGCAAGCGATTTTATTTCCGCCAGGTCCGACCAGACGATTTCCAATGCACAGCATCCCACAACACTACCGACGTCCTCGGCTACAGTGAAGGCCTGCAGGTTTTTGTAAATATCCGCCATCGAGCGAAACAGCATCTTGTCCCGTTCAGCATAGAAATTGATCAAGGAATGAATAGCCTTGGCATCCGAGATTTTCGCGTTGCGTACCTTCATAGGTGATCGGTCAGTTTAAGTTATATGTCAATTGCGTTCTGGTGCAGTGCACTCTAGCCCATAGGGGGTCAGTACCACCAATCATATTCCGAGTTGCCTTTTGATCAGTCGCACCAATGAATCTTTTATTTCAAGATGTCTTGGAATGGGAGCCTGCTTGCCGTTTCTGGGATTTGCATAGATATCGTGCTTCTTGCCGTGTCTTTTCAAATAACAACCGCCTTTAACAAGGTCCTTTATCAAGGCCTTTCGTTTCACACTTCGACTCCCAGTTCTATATACTTGACATCAGCGTGCTTGTCTTCAACATCAGATTCTTGCAGCATCATACGGTACGCATCAACTATATTCTCCTTTAGTTCCTCTATGGTTTTGCCCTGGCTGAAGACGCCCGGAACTTCCTTTAATTTTCCTACGAACCAGTTATCATCCTGCCAGTACTCAAGGGTAAAGAACCTTTTCATTTTTTATTCCTTTCGTTGTCAATATATGAACTGTTAGCGGCCTTTAATGCCTTTGTATAGTGAATTATATCAAATTTGGTCTAATCCGCCAACAAAAAAGGCTGCAAGTATAATACTCACAGCCCTTTCATACGAAGTCGGATTCGGAATAGACAGCTACTCAACCTTGTGGCCTTCTGTCCGCTCAAGCTCACCAGCTATTCAGGCCTTGGGCAATCGCCAGCAAGTTCCGCATCCGTCTTCTTCCAGTTTGTCACAACAATCCCAAGGTCCTTGCCGTAGACTCTATAATCAAAGAACGTCTCGGCCTTGTGGTCAATGTCGGCACATGGGTTCAGCAGTGGGTCGTCGATCTTTCTTTTCCAGTTCTCGACTACCAAGGCAAGATCCTTACCATAGACCCTGTATTTGAAGAATGTCTCTGTATCGCCATCGACGTCGCCATCGCACTGATACGGCCAACACCAGCAAGCTGGCCTGCCAAGGCCAAGGGCTGCCCAGTCGTTATACGTTGAATAGTCAGAGGGAAAACAGGTGCAGGGCTGGGTGGCTTTGATAAACAGGGACCAAGAGTTCAGAGTTCCTGAAGCGATTGACATGTTGTCGGTGACTTCAAGGGTCCAG
>DAOWID010000073.1 GCA_030641115.1 Planctomycetota bacterium
AAAGACTTTGCGGCCTGCCACGATTGGCTGGATGCCGGCCATCAGGCCCTCATTGGGAAACAGGCGATACCACTTACGCTCAAAAGGTGGCCTTATTTCTGTGGAGGTCGCACCGCTCCGCGCCGGATCGTGCGCGAGCATCGGCCAGCTACCTTCTGCAAGAGTACCGGCGCAGGCCAATGGCCAAAAGCAGCCCAAGTGAAGGACCAAACATATCACTTTGGCATTCGCCATTCTCACTGCACTTCGTCAATCAGCAATTAGATACGGTTGTTCGGGCAGCTCACGCCTCCGATCTCGCTGGGCACCTCCTTGTATTGTCGTTTGCCCTCCTTGTCCCTAAACCTAACAACAGGCAACGGCGTCTGGGCTGTGTAGGCGATCGTGCCGGCACTTGGCAACATGCTCATACGAACGCCGATCTTCCGGTCGTACCATTGCTTGGGAAGCTTGGCCTTGGATGGCTTCTCAAACGCACAAGTCTGAATCACCTTGACGGACCAAGGCTTTTCACCCGCCTGGTATGCGTGTACATCCTTCAGCGGATAGAGGTCTTCGGGAAGTTGTGAGTCCTTCCATTGCTCGGTCTGTCCCGGCTCAGTTTGGCCAAGAGCGTGCAAAAACCATGAGTACTCGTGCCGGTCAGGATTTTCGATCAGCCTTTTGTAAGCTGCCTTTGCCCAGGCTTGAGTCTCGATCTTTGCGCGGATCGCGGCAATGTCCTGCTTGTTCCAGAGAATAAAAGGACGCTCCACTGCCTGGGCCGGGTCAGATGAGATTATGACCGCCACAGTGACGCATAAGATCACCAAAAGCAATAGTGAATTTGTGCGTCGCACCAGCCTGAATTTTCTTTGCATTTTGCCGACGGCAGAGACCATACACACCGCATCTGCGTAACTCAGACGATAGCAGTTGTCCAGTCTGTCAAAAACGGTAGCCCGCCACTGGCGGGTTATCGGTCTGGATCCTGTGGTCGGTCCCGCTCCTGCGGTCGGTCTCGTTCCTGCGGTCGGTCGCGCTCCTGTGGTCGATCGCGGTCCCTTGGTCAGTCACGGTCAGGCCGCTCACCCCTGAGCTGCTCGACATCCCTTCGCAGACGGCCAACTTCCTCCCGCAGCATCTCAATCTGACGCACCAACTCTTTCGCATAAGGCGCTTCCTTGGGACGTTCGACCACGTCTTTATCACGGCGCTCCAGGCTTTTGGCCTCGCGAAGGATAGCCTCAGCCTTGTCATGTTGTCCGGCCTCTTTCGCTTTCGCGGCCATAGCATGGAGGCGTTCGATTTCCCTGCCTACATCCGTGATCTTGTCCCGGTGAGCGGTCTTCTCGAACTGGATAGCCAGCTTGTGAGCCTCCTCGCCGAGTCTCGCGGCCTCATCGTGCCGACCTTGCCGCTCAGCATGCTCGGCAGCTTCCTTGAGTTCGGCCAGTCTGCGCTGCATCTTCTCTGCTCGCTCCGGTCCGCCGCGGCGGACTGGGCGCTCGAACCCTTGTCTGACCTTTCGCTCAAGCTGTTCGGCCTCGCTGAGAAGGTGCCTGGCTTTCTCAACTTCACCACGCTCGTCGGCCTGGCGCGCCGCGTGCCGAAGCTCCTCGAGGCGTTGTGCCAGTTCAGGAGGTATCCTCTCCTCGCCTCTTTCAGCATGCGCCCCAATCTCTTCGGCTATCCTTCTGGCCTCTTCGTGAAGTTCGGCAGCCTCATCGTGGCGACCTTCTCGCTTGGCGTGTACAGCCGCCTCCTTTAGGTCGGCAAACCTGGCGTGCATCTCTTCCATCTGCCCTGGCTTCGGCCGATCCTCGAACCCACGGTCCAAATTCCGCTCAAGCTGTTCAGCCTCGTTGAGAAGGCGCCTGGCTTTCTCAATATCACCGCGCTCCTCGGCTTGGCGCGCCGCGTGCCGGAGTTCTTCAAGCCGCCGTGCGAGCTCAGGAGGCACCCACTCCTCGCCTCTTTCAGCACGCACCTCAATATCCTCGGCTATCCTTCTGGCCTCTTCGTGAAGTTCGGCAGCCTCATCGTGGCGACCTTCCCGCTCGGCGTGCTCAACCGCCTCCTTTAGGTCGGCAAGCCTGGCATGCATCTCTTCCATCTGCCCTGGCCTCGGCCGATCCTCAAACCCGCGGTCCAAATTCCGCTCAAGCTCTTCAGCCTCAGCCCAAAGGAGCCTTGCTTTCTCTTCAGCCTCGCGTGCCATAGCACGGAGCTTCTCGACACGGTTTCTTATCTCCGCAAACTTGGGCGGCGGCCTGTGCTCATCCTTATCGGCGAACTCGCGGTGGCGCTGCTCAGGCCGTTCGTCCCGATCCTCTTGTGCAAAGGCCTCGTTAGCTGCCACCAATAGCATCGCCACAACTAACGCGCACACGATGCACAGAAACAACGTCTTCTTGTCCATTTCAGTTACCTCCTTTCTTCAAAGAGAAGCAGTTTTAGGCCCGTTCATTCTTCATTTGCCGCTTTGCATATCCCACGAAACGTGCTGCGCGGCATTAAAAAATCCAAAGCACGTAATATAAAGTCCATGTTACAATGTTCAGACCCGCTTCGGCACAACGAACGGCTCGCGATACGGACGCGTCAGCAGTGCATTTGCCGCCCGGTTACGCACAAACTCCTCCGCCTTGGGTCTGAACCGCAGCATCGGCCCGAGCTGGTACGTGCTCTTCGACAAATCGAGGCCCAGTGTGCCTTTCACCGTCTGCGTGATCGTCTCCCAAGATTTGGCGACTTCCTCGTGCTTATCGAGTACGTCGGGCCTAACCGTGCCGGGGACCTGCTCGCCAAGGCGGTAAGAGATGTTACCCAGGTGGCAGCACGCCGCCGACAGATGCGCCTCGGTGATATCCGCGTGCAGACCGCTGCGCTTCCGAGTGCGCACGCAATGGATGAAGTTCTCCCAGATGTTGCCGGGGCCCATCTCGACATCAACATCCACCAGGTCCTCACCCTTATCCGAACCCTTGGGATAGAACTTGCCGCCCTTGATCGCGCCTTCCTCAAGGTACAACTCGTTTCCAACTTTTTTCGGATACTTCTTACCGTCGACACCCGCCCTGTCAACCAAGCCGATGACCTCGAACACCAACAGCGGCCCGCCGAAGTCCATGACGGTCAATTGGCAGTTGGGAGTTTGGGCTTGGTCCGTGAAGGGCGGATGATCCGGAGTCGAGTTGACCCAGCGGCCGCCCATACTGATAACGCTCCTGGGCAGCGTGCCGCCGGGGATGGCCCAGCGGGCGATGTCCATCTGGTGAACGCCCTGGTTACCGATCTCTCCGTTGCCGAAGTCCCAGAACCAGTGCCAGTTGTAGTGCACTAAGTTGGCGTGGTACGGCTGCTTCCGTGCTGGCCCAAGCCAGATATTGAAGTCCACGTGCTCAGGCGGATCCTCAATCGGCTTAAAACCGATGCTCCATCGCCCTCGTCCAGACTTGGAGGCCCAAGCCTTAGATACCAGCAGCTTGCCATACTTGCCGCTGGCGATAGCAGCCACCTGCCTCGCCCAGCCGCTGCTTGCGCGACTCTGGGTGCCGTGCTGAACGATGCGTTTGTACTTGCGAGCGGCCTCGACGCACTTGCGGCCTTCAAAAATATTGTGGCTGCACGGCTTTTCGACATAAACGTCCTTACCCGCCTGACAGGCCCAAATGGTGCCCAGCGAGTGCCAGTGATTCGTCGTCGCGATGGATACCGCATCGATGTTCTTGTCGTCCAGCAGCTTGCGAATGTCCACATAGGTATCCACGTCCTCGTTGCGGTTCTTGAATGACTTGGCGCCGCGCTCTAAGATTTTTCTGTCCACATCGCACAACGCTACCACCCGCACTCCGTCCATCTTATGAAATGCACTAATGTGCGACCCACCTCGACCGCCGATACCCATCACCGCCACACGAATGTCGTCGTTCGCCCCTCGCACGCGGGAAAAGGGGCTGGCCAGCGTCAGACCGACACCGGCAGCTACCGAACCCTTCATAAAATCTCTACGCGTTAGATGCCTCATCGTAACCTCCCATTATTCATGTATTGTAATTGTATTGCCCGACGCCACAAAAGATGAAGCGCCACGAATCCGTTGGAATTCCAACAACGCCCTAAATATCCAGAACAAGACAAAAAGCATAACCGAAACACGAGGCAATAGCAAGAGCGAATCGGAAAATTCAGGGATTTCGGCAAGGTTCAATCCTGGGTGGCAACCTCAAGCGCAGCTTGGGGATGGCAAAGCTCCAAAAGCGGCGTAACCATCCTCAAATCCTTCGGATTTGAGGCTGCCACCCACTATGGAGCCACAAATCAATGTTACCCAGAATCTGAGCTATTTGAACCATGCCGGGATGTCAGTGTCTGCCCTGGTCTGAGCGCCCCTCGCTCACCTGATAACCTCCTCGGTCGCTCGGGCCACTATATAGTCCGGCAGCTTCGAAAGAGCAGGCCCAGCCTCATAAGCGGATATAATGCTCTTGTCCGGGAATGCTCCATATTCTTTTATCAACTCATCGGCCAGCTCTCTCATTCCTTGTTCCGTCAGCTCGGCTTCGGTTTTGTCTCGCACCGCTCGCACCAACGCATCGAATTCAGCCGAACTGTCGTACCAGTCAAGTTGCAGCTCCAGCTCACGAGCCTCCTTCGCTCGGATACGGTCAAACGTATATTGAATCCCAACGGGATTGTAGGTCTCTATCCTCTCCTCAACAAAGGCTAAACATGCATCCCGGTATGCAGCGTACTTGTCATTGTCGAAATCCGCAAAACCGCCCTTTACAACCTCCTGCTTGAGCAGCTCTTCTATTCTTGCCGCCAGGACGCCCCTGTTGGACTCCAGCCGCTCATGCAGGGTCTCGTAGTACGCGTTCAGAACCAACTTCGTTTCGCTCATTGGCACCCCTGACGGTTGCTCACGATCGCTGTTCGGATACGAACAGAACATTATAGCGTGGAGCAATCTGAAATTCCAGAGGCGGCTGCCGCAGGTCAGGGCCTTGCCGTTGTCGCCAGGAAAAAATGATTTGCGCAGAGGCCCAAATTAGGGCAGCCAGGCCGGTAATTTGGACCTCTGGGGCCCCGAACGATTCTTCTCCGTCTTCCGACTCGCCAAATCCACCTATCCATTATTCCCAAGAACCATAAATCAAATCTTGCTCTTCTCGCATCAACTAATATAATGCGACAACCGAGCGAAAGAGATGTAAATTGCGAGCAAAGGATACTTCAAGGCCAATGAGCCAAGAGGTTCTATTTGGCGAAAAGAGATTTGATATGCAATTAAGTCCTGAATCAAAAGCTATAATTAACAAACTTAACGAATCTCAATCTGTTTCTCCAACAAAAACTAACGTCGGGCCATTTAATCAAGTAGCAAAAGATGTGTTGCTCATTATTATCGAGAACTATGAACAATTAAATACCTTATCTGGTGAAAGTCGTGCAAAGAAATTCTTAGATTATTATAAAAGGTTATTAGCGGATAGAGCAAAGTCAGCAGAAGAAAAGCAGGATGAAAACATTGAGAAACAACAGGAAGAAATAACGCAAGAAAATGCAGAACAGCCAAAGTGGTATATACACAATATCAAGTGCCATTCGATAAGGGGAATTGATAGTTACGGAGAAACATTTCCATTTTCTTTTGAAGGTAAATCTAATTTAATTTATGGACCTAATGGTAGCGGTAAAAGCAGTTTACTTGGGGCTGTTATTTGGGCATTTACCGGCATAACAATAACAGATGCATCTGATGATAAACAAGATACCGATATTCATCAAAAAACAGATGGAACAAAAAAAGGAACAAGAATACGACCCAACTGGCCAACAATTTCAACATTACCAGAATCAAACGATATAAAAAGCGTTGTGCCTGATTCTTGGGTAACGATTGAGTTAAAAACGAAAGACCAATCAAATACGCTATACATGAAACGGAGTCTTGCAAGTGGGCTTGAGGCTGGTATCGATGAAGATGCGTTAAAGTCCTGCAAAAGTCTTGAGGAATATGGAATTAAGCCTATTGATTTACAGATATCTCTTATTGCTCCAACTGTATTAAGTCGGAATACATTGGATAATGCTGAAAGTCTTATCAAGATATTGTCTATGATATTGGGTTTTGATGTTCTAAGTGATATCGGCGCTTTGGCATCAGGGATTGGAAGAAACAGAACGGATTATGCGAAAAGCATACAAGCCTCTATCGATTCAAATTGGCCTTCCTTACAAGACAAATTACTTCGCCTTCCTGATCCACTTGACGAAAAAAGTCCAGTGAGAGACAAACTCCAGGACTTAATCTCAAAAGATAAGCCGACGCTTAAAGAGCTAACTGACAAGAACACCCTCATCCAAGATGAAATTGATGACGCCAATAAAAAAGTAGCGGAGATGCTTGGCGTTGATAGTGAAGGCGAAGGCTCAACAGAAGGACTTGCGGAAAAATTGATAGAGGCAATTGCATATTTAGAAAAAGATTTTGAAAATGTATTCCCTTCTTACTCTGAAATTAAATATGACGCTGAACAACACGACGATAAAACATTAGAAAAAACCGAAGAAGAATTTAAAGTATTTTGTGTAGAAGCCAGAACGAGAATTGAACAAAGAATTAACTGGTGGAAACAAGTCAAAGAAGAGGATAGCAGGCTTGATCTCAAGTTACGTGCATCTGATGATTATGATATTGAAAAAATGCAGTGTCCAGTATGCGACCAATCCATTAAGGATTTGCCGATTGAAGCTGAGTTAAAGAGACTAAAAACGTTAGATTCAGAGCTTCAGCGAAAGTTAAAAGATTTCTTTAAGGACTTATCAGAAGAATTAAAACAATTTATTCCTGATGATATAAAGAACATCAGTCAGAGCTTGCCATCAGAGAGGTTATTGGCAGATTGGAAAAAAACGAAAGACTCTCTGGACAGTCGTTTACACAATATTGTCAATAAGTATGACCTAAATATTCAAGAACTTTGTGAAACATTCGAAAAAATTACGGTTAAACCAATAACCTTTTTTGATGAAAAAGATGCTGAATTGTTAGCTGCATCAGATACTTTCATTAAAGCATGTAACGATTGCTTGAAAGCAATTGAAATCTTGAAATGGGGCAATATTCAATTTGAAAGCATAAGAGAGCAGTTACAAAAATTGGTTACATCCTCAAAAGAGATGTCACTTTTATTTGAGCTATCAAAAGGCAAAACTAAGGCGTCAGACATAGGGCCTCTCAAGACAATAAAAACACAATTGGGCGAAATAATTAAGTTACGAGAAACTATTGCAACATTAGATGCTGAATATGAGTTGATTGAAAGTTTGAGGTCACCAATAGATGATATTAAGAAACTGTCAACATATGCACTTGAAAAAACAACGGAAGTCTTCAATGAAATCAAAACAGTGTCGGATAAAAACTGGAAATCACTCTATAATGAAAGCCCGACAGGATTAATTCCTTCGAAGTTGGTACTTGAAAGAGGAAAAAAAATTGAACCATTTCTTTCAAAACAAAACTATGAGGTCGCCGGCAAATACTTTGCTAACTCAGGTCTTCAGCGATCAATAGCACTATCTTTTCTTTGCGCATTGATAGAGGAACACGATGGGGGTATTTCCTTTGTATTGTTTGATGACCCGATACTGTCTCTTGATGAAGATCACAGAGAATCATGGCTACGAAAAATCGTAGGCCCTCTAATGAAAGATAAACAGATTGTTTTGGCTACTCATCAAGAACAATTCCTAAATAACACCAGCCAAGACTTTATTGATGAACGCATACTGATATTAAATCCGAGAACAAAGAAAAAACGTTTGTCTATTGAGCCGGGATATCTTCTTGACCAAGCAAAATATTGGTTAGAACATAAGTGGGAATATGTACCCGTTTTGCTTTATCAATATGTGGAGTATTTATTAGAAACCTTAGATTCGTATAGTCCCGATGCTTTTTTTGACAAAGAGAGATTAAAAGATTCTTTTGAAGCATATAAAAAATTGCCGGATGGTAACCCCTTGAATAGCAGGAAAAAAAGTACGATCGTTAATACTTTAACCGGGTGTTTCACAGAAAATGTATTTAAGAAGAGGCATTTGCCTACCAGCCCCGATGTGACAAAACCCATGACGGAAGAAGCTTATCGCAAGTTATTGGAATTGGATAAAAAGGCCTTTAGGGTTGAGTTAAGGGATTTGAAAGAGCTTAGAGCAAAAGAATTAAGAGGCAATGTCATCAAGGGTAGCTTACGTATAACTGATATGGCACTAAACATAGAGTTTAGTAATAGCCGCAACATATCAATAATTGGCCGAGCCGCAGCAAGGCCTGAATCATGGGTTGTTGATGGAACTGAACAAGAAACTAATGTAATTATACAAAATTTTGCTTGTGTGCATGTGATTGGTAACACCTTTGATCCCGTTGCAAGATGTGGCCAGTGTATTCTATTGTCGAATTCAGATGACATGCCGGTTGATGGCGATTTGGTCGTTGGAGAATCCAGTGAGCAAAAGAAGTATCTCAGACGCATTTCGTTTGTTGATGAAAACGCTTTTCTTTACTCGATTAATCCCCTTAAAATAACGGCTCCTTTGCAAGTTGAAAGAAAAATGCTTTCACTGCATCGGGTCATCGGTGTTCTTTATGAACCGTGCAGGTACTGTGCTCCGGGAATTTTAAATGGTAATGAGTGGCATCCATGCAAAAATATTGATCCTTGTTATTTTGAAAATAAGAAAATGATTGCTGTTGAAGGAGACAGCATAGAACCCGTAGCCCGTAAAGGCCAAAAGGTTCTTGTAGAGGAAGGGATGAGACCCCAAGACTGTAGGATTGAATCGGGGGGATTAGCGGTAATCGAAACTGATGATGAATCTGTTGGCAACGAAATAAAAAGGGTCTATCCTAAGGAAAATAACTGGATACTTGTTAGTGCAAACCCACTTGAGCCATATACTCCGGACATTATTCCAATCGAAAAAATTAAAAAGGTTTGGCCGCTGAAAGGTGTGATATTCGAAGTTGCCGAAAACCAATTTTGATTACTGCGCGAGATAATTAAAGGTGTCCGCCTGCACCCTCAGGTAGTACTTTCTATCTTCAGGCAGCGGAAAGCTTCTCGGGGGTGGCCAAAACAAAACGCTTTTTTGCCGTTTTTTGTTGACTTTTGTTTGAAACTGTGTTAAAATCCCCGTATGTTTGCCTGCCCCTTATGGGCCAGAAGGTAAACATAAACCGCCCGCAGGCGGAGGGCTAGTTGCCCACGAAAAGCCCGGAAGAGCACGCAAAATTAGTCTATATGTGTTGATTCGTAGTTTTTAGCCATAAGACTTCTCTGTGAGCTCTGTGGTCTCTGTGGCTTGATTATTTGTAAAATAGCGGAGAACCGCACGAATCGGGCAAGCCGCCCAAGTCAAATATCAATGATCAGTAAGAAAGGGCCCTATTCATGCACAAGATTTTTGAGATTCCCTCTATTACTCTGTTCCTTTCTGCTTTTTGTGCATTTTTGTGGCTGAAAAGTCCATTT
>DAOWID010000469.1 GCA_030641115.1 Planctomycetota bacterium
AGGCGGCAACGTACCCGTCGAGATTACGTACCTGACCGGCGGCCTATCCTGGCGAGCACGCTATATGGGAACGCTCACCGAAGATGAAAAGACAATGCGCCTGCAAGGCTACGTACGAGTAACAAACAATAGCGGCGAGGATTATGAGAATGCGCAAACGCGGCTAATCGTCGGCAAGGTCCACATCCTCGACCAGATTGCCGCGCTTGCCCGAAGACAGTATCCGTATGAAAGACCGGGCGAAGTGCCCGTACCACCAGCGACAGCGAGACCGAGCAGTGAAACGCTGGAGCAGGGGATGGTGGATCGCGCGTACATGCGGCTCGGCGCGTTGGCTGGCAAACCGAAGGAAGTTAAGAAAGAGGGTCTCAGCGAGTATTTCCTTTACACGATTGAGGGGACGGAGACAATCCCGACCGGCTGGTCGAAACGGCTGCTAAGTTTTGATATTGACGAGGTGCCCGTGCTGAATCTGTACAAATATGAAGAGCAAAGGCATGGCCGAAGCGTAGTCCGGTTCCTCAGTTTCAAAAACGATGAAGAGCACAACCTCGGCGATACGCCGATACCTGGTGGAATGCTAAAGGTTTATAGAACCGCAGATGATAGGGGACATCTGTCTTATACGGGCCAGTCCTCGTTCAAGTATATTCCAGTGGACGAGGACGTGGAGCTTAACCTTGGGCCGGTTGCCAATGTTGTTGTCGAGCCGACGCTTATGGATTTCGAGACAGAGAGCTACAGATTCGACCGCAGAGGTAACATATCCGGTTGGGATGAGGTCCGTAAGTTCAAGATCGAAGTCAGAAACACTCGCGATATTGGCGTTAAGGTCGAGATTCAGCGCAACTTCAATACCTCATATTGGAAGCTGGAAAAGAGCGGCGATTTCGGCGATTTCGAGCAGGTTGACCTGGATACGGTCAAATTCACACTCATCCTACAGCCAAGGTCAGCAAAGAAATTCGAGTACACGCTCACGACATATCACGGTGTAAGACAGGAGGACTGGAGAGAAAAGTGAAGTACGGACCGTACGGCAAGGGCTTCGGTGATGAGAGGAAGAGACCGACGGCAAGGCGTTAGGCTAAAAAAGAAGCCACCAATGCAATTGCATTGGTGGCTCACAATCTTGAGATTGTTGGCGGTTACTTTTTCTTCTTTCTGGCCTTTTTGTTGGCTGTTTCCTTTTTCGTCGCTTTCTTTTTTGCCATTTTGGAACCTCCATTCAATTGAAAAACATTTATTGATACGCGGGTTCGTGTACATCAACTCTGCTTTTGTTCACTTTTATCATGGCTCTAATTTCCTTTTCTGATGGTGTCTAAATTCATGCCCTGATCATCATCAATTCCACTGCCATAATCATATTTGTTCAAGAAATCTCCTCTTTTGAGAAGCCCGCTTTCCAAAACGCTCGCACAAGCAGTGCAGCACCTGCCCCAAGGAATTGCTTCCAGTCGTTGCTTTAGGATTTGTTCCCCACCGATCTCACAAATACCATACGTACCATTCTCAATACGGTTAAGTGCATCATCTATTTCGGCTATAAGTTTTCTCTCGCTATCCATCAATTCCAAGGTGAATTCCTGCTCGTAACTGTCCGTTCCTAAATCGGCCATATGAATAGGCATGTTTGACAGATCGCTTCTCTCCTCGCGTAGGGCATCATTTTCCATACAATATAGGTTACCGAGCAGCTCATCCCGCTTTTCCAAAAGCATCGTTTTGAACTTTTCTACCTCATCTTGCGTCAACTTACTTTTGTTCTTTCGCTGGTCTATCATGAAAATTTTACCGTCTTTAAAACAGGTGCCGTTCGTTTCAGAACTGCGATTTATAGGTCAGCTTCTTTGACGGAAGCTTATCGCCCGAGAAACGTACATAAACTCCGCACAAAAGTTCGCCTCAGCGGCTCAATGCTTGATTCAACCTCATCTGGGGTCATCCCTATCATCGCAAATGAAAGGAAACCGAATACGAACCCTGCTACGGCACACGCAAGACGCCGAATTTTCAGCGGGTCTATCCTGGGCGAAAGATAAGCTGAGACTTGATCTTCTATTTCTCCTAAGTAGCGCAAATACGGTTCCTCAAGCTCGTCAAGCGTGTCAGATTCGAGCTTCAGTAGTAACTTTCCCTGGAAAAGCAAGAGAAACTGTTCCCTGGAATCAACGGAGAATGCATAATGAGCATTTAGCAAATGCTCCAGCATATCTTCAAGGATTTTAGGGGGAGAATCATACGACCGAATACGCTCGATGAGGTGGTCGACCGCGTCTTCCACCAGTGTAACAACCATTTCCTCTTTATCTGTAAAATGCTGGTAAAGCGTTCCCTTGCCTACATCTGCTTTTTCCGTAATTTCCTCGATCGTTGCCGCGTCCACACTCTTTTCGGCAAAAACACTCAGAGCGGCTTTTTTCAATTTCTTCCGGGTTCTTTTCGCCCTTTTCCGCGTTCGATATTTTTGGGTTTTTACAGTCTTCATGGCCATATATTGGCTATTTAGTCAAAATTGACCAAATAGTCAAGAAAAAACTTGACTTTTTCCAAAAAAATAATATCTTTGCTCGGCTTTCTCAAAATACAGAAGTGCTAAATGGTTGGTGGGAAAACTCGGTAGTCTTTATGGGCAAAAGCAAACAGAACCCGAAATTCTCGGAGGTTTGACAGAACAATCATGAAAGCTTTAATAATCGCTGCAGGCCAAGGCAGTCGGCTGAAAAGTCTAACCCAAGACCAGCCTAAGCCTCTGCTTGACCTTTTGGGCTTATCTCTTATCGAGAGAGTGATCTTAACTGTAAAACAAGCTGGTATTGATGAATTTGTAATAGTCATTGGCTATCTCGGAGAAAAAATAAGAGAAAAGTTGGGCGATGGAAATAAACACCGAGTAAAGATAACCTATGTTGAAAATACACAATGGCAAAATGGAAATGGTGTTTCGGTCTTAAGAGCTAAGGACTTGCTAAATGAAAAATTTGTTTTGTTGATGTCAGACCATATGTTTGATGCTCGCATCCTTAAGCAACTTGTCCGGTACGAGACAAGAAGGTCAGTTGTCTTAGCCATTGACAGAAGAGAAGCTCTACCGGGTGATACAAAGGTTCTGGCGAACGAAGGGAAAATTACAGCTATCGGCAAGAATATACAAGTATCAAATGGTATAGATACTGGTATCTTTCTGTGCTCCCCTAAAATATTTTCTTACATCGAAGAAGCAATAAAAAAGGGCAAGACCGAGCTTGCAGAAGGTATTGCTGGAGCTGCCAAGAACATAGATGCTGAAGTATTTGATATTACTCAGCTCGATGGGCACTCATCGAAAAAAAACAAAAAAACTAAGCCTTGGTGGATCGATGTCGATACGGAAGAGGACTTAAGAAAAGCCGAGGAGTATTTATGTGAGCCCGATACCGTATATGTTCTTCACCAAAACGTAATCTATAGGAAATGGAAATTCATTGGGGACAGGCTGAGGGAGGGGGTTGCAACTTTGATTTTAAAACTCCCGATATCTATAAATCCCAACCACATAACGATAGGCAGTTTTGTCTTAGGCATTTTATCAGCTATAGTTTTTGCTATATCCTACCCTTTGATCGCAGGAACCTTATACTACATCTCTGATGTAGTCGATGGTGCGGATGGCGTGGTTGCAAGACGAAGCGGCAAAGTAACATCATATGGTGGATATCTGGATTCTTGTCTGGATAGGTATGTTGATACATTCGTTCTTGTGGGAATATGCGTATATTTATCCGACTTTAGGTACATCTGGCTCATTGGCATTCTCGCCATAATAGGTAGTTTTATGATGAGTTATACGATCCACAGAGCAGAGGCATTAGGCAAAGTAGTCCTACCTCTATTTATTCCGTGGGGCAGGCGAACAAGAATGCAGACCATCATTGTAGGGGTATTACTTGGTCGATTTTATGGCCCCTCTCTATTATTTTACACACTGATAGTTATAGCATCGATAGGCAATTTAAATGCGTTCTGGAGAATGATGCCCTGGATGCTAAAGGATTTTGAGGAAGTCAGCGAAAGAACAAGAGAGCTGCTGCCAAAAACTTCTATTCGGAAGTTTCAGAGGGCCGAAGAAGTCACAAAATAGGTGTCAAGTGCGGCTGCATATTGCGGCTAGCCCACGAGGTTGCACCGAGGCTCAAGTCCAGCCGGCAGTCTTGGAGCCCTGCCGGCTTGAGATACCGGCGCTAGGGGCCAACTCTGGCAGTGACCGGTTAAGAGTTTTCAACCGATTCAGGCGTTTCCATCTCAGGGGCAAACACATCGAACTGCGGGCCGAACTGCTGGAAATAATATAGAGAATAGGCCCGCTTGAAAACCAGGACCGGCAACATCAAAACGGTGCCGATATAGGGTATCGCCAGGATGCAGGCAGCGCAACAGCAGGTTACGAGAGCGGCGGCCAGGACAATGGCCCCAATGGCGATAGCGATGACGATTTGAAACAGGATATACAGCGTAAAACGAGCTTTATTCGCTGAGAGCAGCGCCAAGAACTCTCGCCAGGCAGTGACACAGCTTGTCGTCCGCAGGAACATTACTGGCACGACAAAGTCCACTGTGAATTTCTGTATCAATGCGAATACAATGGCGAGCACGATAAAAAGTAGAGCAGACAGAGTGGCTCCCGTTATCGTAAAGACGTTGAAGCCAAGAGCTGCTTTCGTCGAAAGGGCAACGAACAGGACAATCAGGCCGAAAATAACGACTATCAAGAAGCCGACAATGCTAACCACGATTCGGAACAGGAACAGGCTGTTGGCGTGCTTTCTGAACTTTGTCCAGGGGATTTTGACCTCGGCTTTGTCCTCAGCAACACAATGCAGGAACATGAATCGGCCTCTGCTGCTGAGCCACGTAAAAAGAAGGTGTACTGCTATTACCAAGATTACCCCCATCACAGCCACAGGGACAATCCAATAAACATTATCCAGGATGAATTCTTTTGCCTGGTGGAAACCCTGCCCAACGTCTCGGGGACGAGATTGCCATCTTGGTCCGCCTCCGCCGCCACCTCCACCTCCTCCCAAGTATGCCAGCCAGGCGCAGAAGCCAATAGTGAACCACCTACCCAAATCGAAGGGCCTAAAAAGAATTGTTTTTACCCTTTCAAAGGCAGGGGTAAGGGGATCGAGCACACTGATCGTTGTTGGTTGCTCTGCATTCATAAGATGAGTCCTCCAAGGTAAACGAGCCAGTTAACAAACATCATGACAAAGACTGCCACGGCAACAAAGGCGTTCATTTTGACCAGAACAGAGACCAGAATACTAAGACCGGCACCACACAGAACAGTAATCATGGCAGCGACACCCGTGACTTTGTCCAGCAAGCTGATCTTCTTGAGGATATTATCTCGGGCGCGCTTAGTTACTTCTACCGAGCGATTGAGTTCACCGAGAGTATTAGTTACAAGGGACTCAACAAATGCTTTTCTGGGTTTACTTGAATCGCCAGCGAGTTTGACAAGTCGCGAGATGTTCTTGTCCAATTGGATAATGCCATTGTAATAGAACGAATTGTTGTCGTTGTCTTTCATGTTCTTTGCCCTTCAATGTCTTGAAGCGCTACGCGTCTAAGTTCTTCACGAAGAGAATTTCTTGCTCTATGCAGCAGGCTGTGCACGGCCTTTTCGGTAACATCCATCTGCTGTGCAATGTCACGTGCCGGGAGACCTTCAATGTATTTTGCCTTCAACACGGTTTGCTCCTTTGCTTCCAATCGGCCCAATGCTGAACGGACAATCGCGGCGGTCTCTTTTCGTTCAAGCACTTCGTCAGGCAACGGCTCGGTGTCAATTGCGTCAAGATAGCGGCTGATGTCTCCATTGGGACTTGGCTGGCTCGCCCGCTTTCTGAACTCGAGATTGATATTGTTTCGTGCGATGCCGATAATCCATTCTTCGGGACTACCTTTGGACGGGTCATAGGTGCCGCGTCCCCGCACGGCGTCAAAGACTGTCTTTTGCACAAGCTCTTCGGCGAGTGAGGGATTAGGCCAACGCCTCATAAAGATCGCATAAAGCCGCGGAGTCTGTTGGCTGACAAAGTCTCGCCAAATATCAGCCTCGCCTTGAGCAAATCCTACCCAGCTTAGTTGTCCTAACTCATCAGGCACTATCTCGAATCCACCTTTCTGGTACGAGCTTCTACTAATTATTATGCGCGCAAAGAGCAAATTACTCACACTTTTTTGATATTTCTCTCAGGCTTGCTTGTTGTGGACGCCGCACAGCCTTTTCACCTGTCGGAACAACCCCTACTAACGTGCATTGAGCAGGACTTGTTCGACCAGACAATACAAGAAGGCGGCTGCGTTTGTCCCGGGTAATTGCTGCGAGGTCACAGGCTATTGGGAGACTTGTTGCTGCTGTCTGAGGGCACACATGATCCATCGCACGGATATTCTCGGCAGTACACTCCCTGACATACGCTTCATACCCATCAACGTGAACGTACATCCTCTTCTTTCGCAGAATTGGCTACTACCTTGACCGTAGCCGGGTCGATCCGAGTCGTAAGGGTTATGATCGCGCAACCATGTCGTGCAAGAGGCACGCGGATGCCCCCAATCCCTTCCCCATTAATCACCCCATCGACGCTTGAGCCACATTTCTGGAGCTGTGTTGGGCTTCCATCGCCACAGCCTTCGCCATAGTCGCCCAGCGGGCAGGTTACAGACAGTAGTCCGTGAAGAAATAGTCTGCTGTTGACTTTCTGGAGCCTCTTCAAGGACGCTCACGTGACCTGTCTTCGGCGCTACTCAAAAGCGCTGGGCCTCAAATCTCGCGGCAGTCTCAGCCGGAACCTTACCGTCCGAGAATTGGGAGCTAAGTCTATCCGGCCCAACTCTCCGAAAAGTACAACTGGCGTTGCGTCTTCCCGTATCTCACTGGAGAGTGCCCACCAAGCATCCTCGCCCTGTTTGACGCTCGACCACGGAACGCGCTCCCAATACTTCCGAACATCGGAAAAGGTGGAGACCCGTCTCCCAATCCTCCGGAACATAGAACACTCCACTGGATACACGAAATCATTGTCGGTCTCAACTTCAGCTTGGCACCATGGTGAGTCTTCTCGAGGGCCCATGTTTTCGACGCGAGCGTACACTACAAGATGTTTCTTGCCTTCCAGTTCTCTCTGGGGGAAATCCCAAGGGAGTACCCTCGTTACAAAGGCACGATCGAAAGTTACCGAGACCTGCGTTCTCTTTAGAACCTGTGAACCATCCCAGGCATAGATCCAGTACTCAAAAGTTTTTCCGATCTTCAATCGGACCTCCCTGTCCTGGCTCTTCTTACAACCTGCAAGCATAGCGACTGAAAACGCCACTACTCCCAAAGCAACCACGGCTTTCTTCATTTTCGTCTCCTTGTTTGATCAAGAGTTAACGTAAGTTGCGCGCAGCAAGAAAGTGCGGGGAAAACTCGCTTCTTTTCCTCCTATGCTGCCTAACCTTGATGGCGATCGCTATCAGGCTCACAAGAACTACGAACATGGTTAAGAGTATGATGAACACAGGGGCAGCGCGTGAGCCCTGCTCGAAATAGATAGGTTCCATATAGTCAGCCTTTCAATTGGTTCAACAAGCCAAATTGGCAACGTTGCTGTAGATATCAAGTGTGTAGTATAGCAAATAGACATGCGGTCACAAGAAGAATTCAGGCACACGTGTCAGGCAGCATGCCGAGTTTGTGACAGCAGCTTCGAAGAACATCAAAAGGATAAGCTCATAAGTTGTTCAGCTTGGCTATGGCTCGAGCTATTCGGTCACGGCGGGCTTCGATGTGAGTGGGGTCTTTGGTAAAGGTGGTCATGTCTTTGGTAATGCTTTCCGGCACGTCAAGCAGGGCTGTATATTTTTGGCGCTGCTGGGTGGTGAGCTTGCCTTTCTTTGCTTCAAGGAGCCTAGCCAGGATAGCCAGGTATTCGTAGTCCTCGATGCCGTCCCGGAGCATTTCCCAGCGGATGCTTTCGACGGGCCCGTCGAGAACGGCCTCGGGCGGACGGGCATCCGCGGCGGCCTCGGGCGGATAAATGAATCTACCATCGCCGTTGCCCCAGGGTCGCTTTTCACCTTTGGGCGTGCTGTAACCGGAGCGCCAGCCCATTGGGTCTTCGTAAGGGTTCTGGGGATGATCGGGGTCGGGATAGGCGGCGGAACTGGTCCAGTAGTTGGTGGCCCAGACGAGGATGCCATCAATTTTTCGCTGCCAGGTCTGCCAGAGCCAAACTCGCAGCTCTGTGGCTGGATGGTCAATAAACAAGGTGCAATACGGTGCCTTTGGGCCTGTGCAGACATACCACCAGAATTTTTCGCCATGCTGGCGGCGCTGTTCGGCAGGTTCATGTTTGTAGTTGGGTGAGACCGGGCACCAGATGTTCGGCCCACCAATAAGTGCCGGCTCGACCTGCTCAGTAAGCATACGATTGATATCTGGCGCTGCATTCTTTAGCTTTGTAAAACCGTTCATAACAAACTCATAATCCCTGGGCGCCGGCTCATCGAACCAGTAAACATACGCTTCATCAAGCCAGCCTTTCGCGCGGAAATGCTCCTGAAGCTGATGGCAATAGCTCTCAAAAAGGGCTTTGTAATGGGGCGTGTCTTCAGTGAAGCCGAGCAGCTTCGGCTCGTATCGCGCATGGAAGGTCCCGCCGCCGAGGCCGGGAATGCCCAGGCGGAACGAGCTGAAGTGATAATGACTTATCGCTCTCTCCATCGCCCTATCCCAGGCAGTGAAATCGAATTTGACGCGAAGCTTATCTTGAGCGAACGGCGGCAGTGGGGGTGGCTCGAAGCCGCCACCCTCTAAAAGTTCTTTGCCGGTTGCTGCGTCAGTCAGGGAAACATCGTCGAACCATGTTAAACCAGTGTGCTCACCGCTTTCGGTCCACTTCGTCGCCCGCAGATGGAGCTTGACCGACTTGGCAGATTTGGGGAACCGTTTGATCACGCGATCAAATTGCTGCCAGTGCCCATTGCCTTCGAGGCTGATGTCATTGTTCTGTCCTGAAATCCATTTGCCGGAAGCATCGTAATGCGTCAGTGACACTAACAAGGCATGGTCCGGCAGCGCCGTGCGATACCACAGGCATAGGCGCAGACCGCCGGTCGAGATTTCAATTAGTGGCTCGTACGACGCATCAACGTTGAGGTCTTGGCGGTCATCGTATAGGAGCAGGGCCTGGTCGCCGGTGTGTTTTTCATTTCTGACTTCTCGGCCACCGTTCCATTTGCGAGGTGTAGGTTTGATATCAGGCCAGTCCACACGAATAGCATCGAGCGGAGCAGGATTGTACGGTGAAATGTGGTGCGCGCTGAAATTGGCCCAGTACTTTTCCAGGACCAGCCGCTTGTGCTCAGGATCGGAGAGCTTCTGATAGCGAAATACATTGCCGGGTGAAAAGCCAAAGGCGGTCGTGCAGGTCATCCGGTCGGGAAGCACGAAATCGTACACCTCCACATGAACAGTTATATCGTCGTTGTAGTTTTCTCCACTGAGGCTGATAAAGCCCGTGTAGGTTCCCGCCGGGGCGTTGCGCGGGACCTTCACACGGATCCAGAACGGCTGATTCTTATTTGCCTCCAGGTCGATCGGACCGTGTAACGGCGGTAGTGGGTCGGGCCAAAGCCCCGGTGTCGAGCTCTTGTCGGTAGGTTTTGTCACATTGACGTACCGGACCCTGAGCACCTCGACATTCTCTTTGGGGATAGCCGCCGCGCCGGCAATTGCAAATGTGCCGACACGTATGGTAAGACCCTTCAAACGAAATGTCGGTCGGACTACCAACTGGACGGCTTCGGCTTCGTTGCGGGCCGCACGTATGGTAATGGCTCGGCTTTTTGCCTGGGGCAGCGGCTTGTCCTGGCTTATTTTCCAGCCGGACGAGGCCCACCATAAACCTACCTGCTCACTGGAGCCCGCCAGCAACTCACCGTAAGGGGTCTCAAAATAGTCACTGGTTTGAGCCAGAGCACTTTGGCCAACGAGCAATAGCATCAAGCAAAGGATCTCTTTCAACATAAGATGTCGCCTTTCAAGCTCAAGTTGGATTCTTAGTTTGTCAGGAAACTTTATTGGCCGCGTGGAATTTTCAACTATAGACCCGAAGCCGTCAAGAGCTTCTTGTGCAGGCCAAGCATAATTCTGCCTGAAGGGGTTGCGTATCCGAAGATCCTCGAAAGCAAGCCAAAGTGGCCGTTCTCGTGAAGGTTTATGTGAGCACCGACCTTTCGCACCACATA
>DAOWID010000025.1 GCA_030641115.1 Planctomycetota bacterium
AGTAGGCCCGATTTGCTCTATCGCTTCGAGCGTTTGCTCGTCGGCGGCCATAAGCGCATCAAGGGAGCCAAAATGCTCAGCCAAAATCTGGGCTGATTGGCCCCCAATATAATGGATGCCAAGAGCAGCAATGAACCGCCACAGCGGTCGCGTCTTGCTCTCTTCGATGGCTTCTATAACGTTGGCGGCACTTTTTTCAGCCATCCGTTCTAAGCCGACAAGTTGCGACTTCCGCAATCCGTAAAGGTCTGCGAAATCCTTTACCAAACCAGCATCAATCAACTGCTCGATCAGAGCATCTCCCAAATGCTCAATATCCATCTGTCCTCGGCCAGCAAAATACTTCAAGCGTTCCTTGAACTGGCCCGGACAATCCGGATTGGTGCACCGGATATAGACACCAGCTTCGTCCTTGGCCGCCTCAGAGCCGCAAGTCGGACATTTCTTAGGTATTTTGAATGGTACGGCGCCGGCAGGTCTTAACTGTTCTTTTACCTGCACTACCTGTGGGATTATCTCGCCGGCCTTTTCGATTACTACCGTGTCGCCGCATCGCACGTCGAGCTTTGCAAGCATGTCGAAATTATGCAGGCTTGCACGCTTAACGGTCGTCCCCGACAACTGTACGGGCGTGAGGTTCGCCACAGGTGTCAAAATACCGCTTTTGCCCACCTGCACATCAATCGATTCAACAATGGTTTCAGCGCGTTCGGCTGGAAATTTATAGGAGATGCACCAGCGAGGGGCCCTGCCCGTGGCGCCGAGGACGTCTCGCTGGTCAAAGCGGTTAATCTTTATCACCATCCCATCGATTTTATAGTTGAGCTTCGGCTGCCTTTCGCTCCAGCCAAGACAAATATTTATTACCTGCTCTATGTTTTTGGCCCTTTCGATATTAGGATTGACAGGCAGCCCGAGCTTTTTGAATCTCTGGAGGGTCTGATAGTGAGTCTCGGCTAATCCGCCTACGGCGGACTCGCCGGTCGCATAAGCGAAGAACGACAGATTCCTCTCAGCGGTGATTCTTGCATCCAGCAGCTTCAAGGAACCTGCGGCGGCGTTTCGCGGATTGGCAAACACCGGCTCGCCTCCCTCTGCGCGAAGCCTGTTTAGCCTTACAAACGACTCCGTTGGCATATAGACTTCGCCACGGACTTCAAGCACGCCGGGAACCGTGCGCGCGTCCAATAACACAAGCGGAATGGCCTTTATCGTGCGTACATTGGCGGTAACATCGTCACCCACCTCTCCATCGCCGCGAGTAGCGGCTGTGACAAGCTTACCATCCTCATAGCGAAGACTTATCGCAAGGCCGTCTATTTTCAATTCGACGACATAATCGTAATCTTCCCCCTGCTTGTTGCTGGCAGGGGCAAGCTGTTTACGGACCCGCTCGTCGAAGGCTCTGAGTTCATCGGCGTTATAGGTATTGTCCATGCTGAGCATAGGCACGGCGTGTCTGACGGTCCCAAAGCCTTCGAGAGGCTCACCCGACACACGCTGAGTAGGTGAGTCAGCCGTTATCAGTCTGGGATTTGCCTGTTCTAACGCCTTGAGTTCTGCAAACAGCTTATCGTATTGCCGGTCGGTGATTACCGGCTGGCTGAGCACGTAATAAAGGTAATCGTGCTTGCGGATTTCAGCACGTAGTTGTTCGATTCGTTTCTTTACATCTTTGGCCATAACAGCTCAATTTATACGCTGATTCTGCACTTTTTGCAACAGTGCAATATCAGGGCCAATCCCAGGCTCTTGACCAACCGTACAAGATTCATGACGAAATTTCGTTGAATCGACACACCAACTGTGGTATACTATTTTCGCGGGAGGAGCCAAAAAGAGGACAAACGATGCAAGACTGCAAAACACTTCTTTCAATACTATTTGCTTTGTCTTTATCGGTCCCGCTCCAGACTGTTGGCGCTTTGACATTGGATTACGCTACCACTGCTCAAGCTCTGGCGGAGGTAGGATGGCACGATTATTATGGCTACTACTGGGACTCCGAGTTCGACTCCGCGCAAGACATCAACGATCAATCCTATGCCTCAGCCTTTTATGATAGAATCCAATATATGGGCAATGTTGGGATTTCAGCTCTGGCAGCTACCGCCACCGAGCCAAACGAAGTGATTGTATCTGCCAGAGTTGCCGGCTCATACAAGTTCGATGTTGGATGGGAGCTAATGGACTACTTCTATCAGGATGCAAACAGCACAATAGAAGGATGGCTCCAAATCACTGCATTTCCCATCGGTGCGCCCTGCCGATTGCGAATAGACATCTCATTCCCAGAAGCCGCCTGGACAGGGCTTTGGGCGTGGCAGGTGTATATTGAAAGCTCTTTAGACTATTTTATTGCCGGCCGTGACGAGCTCGGAGACTATGGTTTCCTCTCCGGCACCATAGACGCTTATGCCGGCGAGCAAATTTACGTCTTCTTAGGGATCGCCGGTCGCGGCTACGCTGACCACGAAATCGGCGATGCCCTCGGATACGGAACTCTCACAATAGAGGCAGC
>DAOWID010000231.1 GCA_030641115.1 Planctomycetota bacterium
AGATGCGGTCGGTGCATAGAAGTATGCACGGCTGAGGCGATTTCACTCGTTGACAACCAGCCTGTGACGGACCCGGATAAATGTAATTTGTGTGGCGAATGTGTTGACGCTTGTGTGGCGGGCGCGCGGGAGATCATCGGGCAGGAAATGACGGTTAGTGAGGTCATGGCTGAGGTTGAAAAAGATGTCATTTTTTACGACCAGTCCGGTGGCGGCGTCACTTTCTCCGGCGGCGAGCCGCTAATGCAGCCGGAGTTCCTTCTTGCACTGCTGAATCGGTGCCGCGCGCAGCAAATACACACAGCGGTGGACACGAGCTGCTACGCGGAGCCAGAGGTTGTGGAAATGGTCAGTGAAAAAACCGACCTTTTTCTTTGCGACCTCAAGCACATGGACAGTGACACGCACGAGCATTTTACCGGCGTGGGAAATAGCCTGATATTGGATAACATCAAGCGTCTCTCGAAGGCGGGCAAAGAAATTGTGATCAGAATCCCGGTTGTTTGCGGTTTCAATGACGACGAAGCAAATATAGAAGCGACAGGCAAATTTATAACGTCGCTGTCAGGTGTCAGCAGAATAGATATTCTGCCGTATAACCGCGGCGGAAAAGAGAAGTCGGCTCGACTCATAAGCGACATCGAACTGATGCAGGCCGACGTTCCTGATGAGCAGCAAATTGGTTCAATCGCACATATTCTCAACGATTGCGGACTTGAAGTAAAAATAGGTGGTTAGTGATATGAACGAAAGAGTTGCAAAACTTCGTAAAGAAAGTGTTGAAACCAAACCGTACATCTCGACTGAGCGAGCGGAGCTGATGACCGAGTTTTACAAGAGCGACGTTCCGATGCGGGAATCTGTTCCCGTCTGCCGGGCTCTGGCGTTCAAGCATATTATGGAGAACAAGACAATTTGCATCAACGATGGCGAATTGATTGTTGGTGAACGTGGCCCTGCCCCGAAGGCCACACCGACTTATCCCGAGTTATGCTGCCATAGCCTGGAGGATATGAGAATACTCAACACTCGGGAAAGAACATCCTTTGTGGTCACCGAAGATGTAAAGAAGGTCTACAAAGAGAAAATCATTCCTTTCTGGTCCGGCAAGACTATGCGGGAGAAACTCTTTAATGCTATGGACCAGAAGTGGCATCAGGCATTCAATGCGGGGGTGTTTACCGAATTTATGGAGCAGCGTGCTCCCGGCCACGCAATACTGGATGACAAGATTTATCGTAAGGGCATGCTCGACTTTAAGCGTGACATCGTGGAGAACCGAAAGAAGCTTGACTATTTGAATGATCCGCGCGCTTACGAAAAAGACCAGGAATACCGGGCCATGGATATTTGCGCCGATGCTGTTATCATCTTTGCCCAGCGGCACGCCGATAAGGCGATGGAACTGGCGCAACAACAAACTGATCCTGTTCGGCGAACCGAACTGGAACAAATAGCCAACATGTGTTCGTATGTGCCGGCCCATGCGCCGCGCAGTTTTTGGGAGGCGTTGCAGGCGTATTGGTTCGTACATCTGTCCGTAATCACGGAACTGAACACCTGGGACTCGTTTAATCCGGGCCGGCTTGACCAACATTTGCTGCCGTTTTATGAAAGGGGCCTGCAGGAAAAGACCTTAACGCCCGAGCAGGCCAAAGAGCTGCTGCAGTGCTTCTGGATCAAGTTCAACAATCAGCCAGCCCCGCCTAAAGTTGGCGTAACAGAAGAGCAAAGTGGAACTTACACGGATTTTGCTCTGATCAACGTTGGTGGAATAACGCCGATCGATGGACGTGACGCCGTCAACGATATTTCCTATCTGATATTGGATGTGGTTGAAGAGATGCGGTTGCCGCAGCCAAGCTCCTGTATTCAACTGAGCAAGAAGAATCCGGACCGGTTCCTCAAACGGGCCTGTGAGGTCATTCGCACCGGGTTTGGTCAGCCTTCGGTATTCAACACCGACGTCATCATCAAGGAAATGCTTCAGGACGGCAAGAGCATGACAGATGCCCGCACCGGCGGCCCCAGTGGCTGTGTGACGATTAGTTCGTTCGGCAAGGAAAGTTGCACCCTAACGGGTTATATCAATTGGCCAAAGATTTTCGAGCTGGCCTGCAATAATGGCGCTGATCCGAGCTCAGGTGAGCAAGTTGGTCTTGAGACCGGTGACGCGCGTGAATTCACTTCCTACGAACAGTTGATGGATGCCTACAGGAAACAACTTGCGTATTTCATAGACGTGAAGATACGAGGTAACAACGTGGTCGAACGGCTTTACGCCAATTATATGCCCGCTCCTTTTATGTCGATTCTGATGGACGATTGCATCGCCCGCGGACTTGACTACCACAATGGGGGGCCAAGATATAATCCAACCTATATCCAGGGTGTTGGTATCGGGACACTGACCGATTCGCTGACAGCGGTGAAATATGATGTTTTCGATGAGCAAGATGTCACTATGGATGAACTGCTGACGGCAATGAAAGCCGACTTTGAGGGATACGAGCACTTACAGCACAAGCTGCTCAATCATACGCCGAAGTACGGCAACGATGACGATTACGCAGACAGCATTACCGAAGAAGTATTCAACGCCTACTATGAGTTGCTCAATGGCCGGCCGAACACCAAGGGTGGAAAGTATCGTGTGAATCTCCTGCCTACAACGGTACACATCTATTTCGGCTCGGTAGTCGGTGCGCTGCCCAATGGCAGAAAAGCCGGCGGGCCGGTCTCCGAGGGTATTTCACCCACTCAGGGCTCCGACACGAAGGGACCCACCGCCGTCTTCAAGTCGGCAGCCAGAATCGACCACGCCCGCACCGGGGGGACACTACTGAATATGAAATTCAATCCGCAGGTACTCACCGGCGACGGCATTGAGAAGCTTGCTCATCTGATCAGGGCCTACTTCAAGCTCGATGGCCATCATGTCCAGTTCAATGTTATTGGTGCGGAGACACTACGCAAAGCCCAGCGCAAGCCCGAACAATATCGCGACCTGATAGTAAGGGTAGCTGGCTATAGCGATTACTTCGTGGATGTAGGCCGTGACCTGCAAAATGAAATTATCGCCCGCACCGAGCAGCAAGCATTTTAGCGGATCGAATTAATCGCTCTTGAAGATTCCCTAATTAGTTCCTGTTGGGGAAACAGCACTTGTCATTCCTGCGAAAGCAGGAATCCAGCTCTTTTGCTGTAGACCCCTGCTTTCGCAGGGGTGACACTGCCAGTTTCGACTTTCCGCAGCAGGTACTAATTAGCACGTGTATCCTTCAAGAATTTGTGATATGATGTTTCAGCGTGAATTTGCGTCGTTGGTTCAGGTATGAACGTGGAGGCTTGTTATGAACAAGACACTTAGCACGGTGACGCTGTTTGCCGTGGCCATTTTTCTTTTTGGCTGTGGACCCGTTGCCAAGGAGAGACAGTTGGAGCAGTTCATTAGAATTCATGTCGGAAGAGTTGAACCTTTGAGCACGGAGGCAAATCTTGCATATTGGGATGCTTCTACGACAGGTGAGCCTGAAGATTATGACAAGCTCCGGCAACTACAGCTTGAGATTCGGCGAATCTACAACAATCGCCAGGAGTACGCCTTGCTCAAAGATATGAAAGAGTCAGGCTGTATTAGCGACACCAGGCTGGCCCGACAACTGGACAAATTATACTTCGCCTATTTGCAGAATCAGATTGAGCCGGAGCTGTTGGAACGAATTGTCGACTTCGACACTAATATCCAGGAAAAGTACAACACCTTTCGCGGCACAATAGATGGCAAAGAAGTCACTATGAGTGACATTTATATAATTATGACTACGGAGAAAGATTGCCATAAAAGGGAACTAGCTTGGCGGGCGAGTAAGCAGGTTGGAGATGCGATTGTAGGTGACCTTATCCAACTGGTCAAGCTGCGCAACCAGGCAGCGCGAAAGGTCGGCTTTGATAATTATCATACTATGTCGATAGTCACGGGCGAGCAGGATGTGCAAGAGCTGGACCGCATTTTCAACGAGCTTTGCGAACTGACCGATAAACCCTTCGCCCGATTAAAACAAGAGTTAGACCGCATCTTGGCCGACAGTTACGGCATCGCACCGGCGGATTTGATGCCGTGGCACTATCATGATCCGTTCTTTCAAAGGACCCCTTTGGTGTACGATCTGGATTTGGACCTTTACTATGAAGACCAGGATGTCAAGGAATTGGCCCAAAAGTATTACGCTGGTATTGCCTTGCCTGTGGACGACATCCTTGCTCGCAGCGATCTGTATGATCGCGAAGGTAAATATCCGCACGCTTTTAGCCAGGATGTGGACCGGCGGGGGGATGTCCGGATATTGTGTAACCTGCAAAATACGGAGCGCTGGATGGAAACCATATTGCACGAATTGGGTCACGCGGTTTATAGCAAATACCATGATCAGAATGAGCCGTGGTTGCTGCGAGAACCGGCACACAGTTTTACCACCGAAGCCGTCGCGATGTTTTTTGGTAGATTGAGCCGTAATGCTGCCTGGATGTCCGCCATAGGCGGACTTGGGCTGTCGGATGCAGAGCGGGCGAAGACTGAAAAGGTCAGCACAAAATATCTTCAGTTTCAACA
>DAOWID010000349.1 GCA_030641115.1 Planctomycetota bacterium
ATCGGGAGATTCTTATGTATCTACAGGAACTGGGCTGGGTGTACTTCTACCAATCCAGGCTTGATAAAGCCGAGCCGCTCTTGACCGAGGCCATTGACGGTATGCGGCGTCTATTGAGTGAGGTCGATCCGATACTGCTGAGGGCGATAACTCGCCTTGCCTGGTTGTACCAAGTTCAGGGACGATACCAGGAAGCCGAGAAGCTACAGGCCGAAGCGCTGCACATCGTCCAGCGCAGGCTGGGGCCCGACCACCCTTACGCAACAGGCCACATGGATGGACTGGCCCACGCATATTGGCGACAGGGTCGTCTTGAGGAGGCGGAGGAGTTATGCAGGAAGGCAGTGGAGATAAGCCAACGTATCAATGGCGAGGAGCATAACGACACACTCAACTACACGGTCTCCCTTGGTAGGCTGTGTAGTGCATTAGGTCGCTACGGTGAGGCCGAAGAACTGTTTGTCAAGGCGCTGAAGGACAGACGGCGACTAACTGGCGAGGAACACTTTAAGACGCTGGCTGTTATGCGTTACTTAGGTTCGCTATATCGTGAATTGGAGCGGTACGACGAGGCCGAGCAACTCCTGGTCCCTGCGCTTGAAGCCAATCGCCGCCTCTTCGGAGAACAGGGTCCCGCAACGCTGCGTTCGATGGTTGAGGTTGCCGAACTCTACCGAGACCAAGGCCACTACGATAAGGCCGAGCAGTTGTTGCTCAAAGCAGAAGAGACGGCGCGTCGGGTATTCGGCAACGATCACGAGATTACTAACGCAAGTGTGAACAATCTGATTAAGCTTTACGAGTCCTGGGACAAGCCGGAAAAGGCCGAAGAGTGGCGGGCAAAGCTGGCCCATGAGGAAGGCAAAGAGAAGTAGTAACCAGCCAAGAAAGTTGCCTGGCAATCCATCAAAGCCCGATACGGCCAAAGAAATAGTCTACGCACAGCAACACGAACGAAAAAAAACTGTAACCGTTCACAGCGTATAAGTTGCGTTCTTGGGGTCATTGCGAGGAGTTTTGCGACGAAGCAATCTAAAATGTAACGATTTAGATTGCCACGGCCTTTGAAAAAGGCCTCGCAATGACATAAAATGGCATATTTGGCCCGTGAACGGTTACAAAAAACTGTTGCAAATTGTCGTTCGTGCTTTATAATTTGGGTTTTGTGTAAGACCTGCACCAAGAACGAAGGGCAATAAAGACGAAAGACTTTTGGGAGAAGAACTCCAATGGAACCAACGACGGAGCTGGAAATTGACTTATTTGCCGATGAATTGCCATCAATGGACGAAATTGAGAAACTCACGTGCTTCGTGCAGTCAAGCGAGAGCAATCTGCTGAAATTCGGCGAACAAGTGGAGGGAAATATGGCCAGAACGGCACCAAGAGCGCGATTGGCAGTGGGGATCGGGCTTTCTATCCTCGGAAGATTCGACGAAGCAGCGGAGAAGTTGCGCAAGGGCAAAGAATGCAAAGAAAAATTCATATACCTGGCCTTTGCTCTTCGGCGGATGCGCAAATTCGATGAGGCAATCGAGAACCTGCAAAAGAGCCTCGATCACGAAGCTGACACACTAAATATAACTTTGGAAAAGGCGGCGACATATCGTCGCGCATCAGACTTCGACGCCGCAGCCAAGGAGTTGAAGGCCTGCGCAAACTTTGAAAACGTGAGTACGGAATACCATTACCAGCTTGCTCGTCTTCAGGAAGCCCAAGGCCTTTATGAACAGGCACTGGACAATTACAAAACGGCTTTAGAACTGTCACCAAATCATCAAGGAGCCCTTTTCCACTTAGCTTATCGCTGTGATTTGTCGGGCGATGAGGAAGCAGCCATCGACTTCTACAAGCAAATTGCGTCCGCGTCCCCCATTTATATAAGTGCTCTGCTGAACTTGGCTGTGCTTTATGAAGACAGGGGCTCGTTCGATAAAGCAGCTTATTGTGTTGATAAGGTCCTCGAGTCTCATCCCAACCATCAAAGGGCAATCCTGTTTAAAAAAGACATCGAAAGCTCAAAAACGATGTTCTTCGACGAGGAAAAGGAAAGGAAAAGAACCCGCAAAAGCCAAATTCTCGAGACCCCAATCTCCGATTTTGAGCTGTCGGTACGCAGTCGAAACTGTCTGAAGAAAATGCACATTGACACGCTGGGCGATCTTTTGAATATTACCGAGATAGAACTGCTATCTTACAAAAACTTCGGTGAGACCTCGCTTATGGAAGTCAAGGCCATCCTCACGCCAAAAGGTTTGCGTCTTGGTATGGCTTTGGAGGAAAAGCAGTTCCCTGCAGAAGAAGCGTCTGAACAAGACGCCACGGCCACTCAAGATGAGGGACTCATGAACAAGCCGATAGAGGACCTGCAATTGTCGGTGCGTGCGCGAAAGTGCCTGCAAAAGCTCAATGTCCATACGATCAGCGATTTGACTCACAAAACAGAGGCCGAACTTCTTGGGGTTAAAAACTTCGGCGTAACAAGCTTAAACGAAATCAAAAGAGGCCTCACTAACGTTGGACTATCCCTGCGAAGCTTGGACTGACCAACCGACAACCGGTTATTGACTATTTTCTATTGACTATTTTCGATGTCGTCTTCAATCATTGCCCAAGCAACTGCAAATCGCAACAAATTCGTCTACCGGATATTCTTGCCAGTAATCCTCTTGCTTCTGGCAATAGTTCACGATGGCTGCAAACCAAGAGAGCTTGTCAGGCCCACGCTACAAATGGATATCGAACCGGCTTTTTGGGTAAGGGTCCTGCTCCTTGATGACGTCACAGATTGCACGTTCAAGACCGGCGCTGCCTTCAGCCTTACCGGCCAGGGCTCCGACCGGCCAACACAACCAACGCGAGAACGGTTTGACACATTCAACGTGCCGACTAAGATAGAGATATCCGCCGGCAAGATTACGATCGCCAGCCAATCCTTTACAGGTGACGAAGTCATTATTTGGCCTGGTGCCCCACACATCTTCAGCTTGAACGATGACGATTATCGCGGCAAATTGAAGCTAATCGTCAATCCTGACGGCAACTCTTTCGATGCGATCAATCTTGTTCCGCTTGAGCCATATTTAGCCGGCGTAGTGGGCGCCGAGATGCCTGACTACTGGGAACCGGAGGCGCTGAAGGCCCAAGCAATCGCTGCAAGAACGTATTGCCTGTACATTAAGAACCGTTTCGGCAGCAAGCGGACCTGGGACCTCAATAAGACCCAGGCAAGCCAGGTTTACCTCGGTCTTGCAGGCGAATCGGCTCAAATTTGGGACGCTGTCACGAAAACGTACGGCCAGGTCTTGACCTGCAAGCATCCGGGCGGGACAGAAGATATCTTCCCCACTTATTACAGTTCAGCTTGCGGCGGCCACACCGAGAACAGCGAGCACATATTTGGTGATTCTTTTGAACCACTCGCCGGCGTTCAATGTCCCTACTGTAAGGATGTGGCAAAACTCAGCGTTTTTTTCTGGCCTATGACGCAGTTTGACAAGGCCACAGTCACAACCAGGCTACTACAGAAGTATCCAAAGCTAAAGCAACTCGGAGAGATCACAGATATTGTTGCCACTGAGAGAAGTGATTATGGACAATTCTCCCGATTGACCAAAGTCAAACTTGTCGGCTCAACCGGCAAGACTGATTATCTACGAGCCGAGGATTTACGCCTCACAATCGACCCAACCGGCCGTAAACTAAAGAGTGCGATTTGCCGTATCGCTAAGTGGGACGATAAATGGGCGTTCTTAGCCGGCAGAGGTTGGGGACACGGCGTGGGAATGTGTCAATGCGGTGCAGAAGGTATGGCAAGGCAGGGTGAAACTGCAAGACAAATTCTATCCTATTATTATCCGGCTTCAAAGATAGCCACCGTATATTGACTATTGGGAAAAGAACAGCACATTTTGATGGGGCGGGCCTCCCCTAACCCGGACGAGCCGGAACCAAACAGGGTTGGATAAAACGCTGACGCCTCAACGAAACCGCCTTGTGCTCAGAAACATCCATGGCATTTTAACAAGAACTCTCGCGTAGGGGAACCGGCTCTGTAGAATCGCAGGATTTGAATTCACGCAACTCGGCCTGTTCGACGTTCATTGGGTGCACCAATATTTTTAGGCAGAAAGTGCAGCTATTGCATCATCCCATAAATCACTGAACAAAGCAGTCCGTAACTCCAGCATCGAATTGGCACCACGCCTGCCAGCTTTTTGCAGCTCATCCAATAACAGCCCAGGATCATGATGATTGCAGATTTGGCCATCTTGAGATTGGGTTTGATTGGGTTTGTTCTCCGGAACGCTCCGGAGGGCTGATTTTGATAATCCTTTGTTAACAATGAGCTTACGTTCATTTTTTGGCTTTTGGGGAATTGGGTTTGAATTGGGTTTGTTTTTCGGGGCTCCACAGGGGCAAGTATTTTCGTAATCCTTTGTCACAATTGAGTTTACGTTCATTTTGGGGATTTCGGAAATTGGGTTTGTTTGGGTTTGTTTGGGTTTGTATTGGGTTTGTTTTCGAGAGGCTCCGGAGGGG
>DAOWID010000133.1 GCA_030641115.1 Planctomycetota bacterium
GAGCCGCTGCTGGCACAGATGCCGTATTTATCGAGCATAAGAAGAATCGCTTCGCCTTCGATATACTCGAAGCTGATATTAGTCGTATTGGGCAAGCGATTTTCTTTATCGCCGTTGAGACGGGAGTCGGGGCACTTTTTTAGTATTGCATTCTCAAGTTTGTCACGAAGGTCCTTGACCTTATTATTTTCCTGCTCAATATTCGTGGCCGCCAGTTCGCAGGCTTTGCCCAGGCCGACGATTCCGGGCACGTTTTCCGTGCCGGCTCTGCGTCCTGCTTCCTGATGACCGCCCAGCATAAATGGTGAGATTCGCGTTCCCTTCTTGACGTATACGACACCTACACCCTTGGGGCCATGCAGTTTATGGCCGGAAAGACTAAGCAAATCAATGTCACTTTTCGCGAGGTTCAGCGGTATTTTGCCTACCGCCTGTACGGCATCGGTGTGAAGTACCACACCCTTTTCGGCGACTAATTCAGCGATTTTGTCAATTGGGAACATCACGCCGGTCTCATTATTGGCATACATAATCGTAACAAGAGCGGTATCATCATCGATCTCGTCTTCCAGTTCAGCTAAGTCCAGCCGACCGTCTTTATCAACTCCCAACTCAACAACCGTATAGCCATGATTTTCCAGGTCCCGACAGACGGCTAAGACAGCCGGATGCTCAACTCTCGTAGTAATGATTTTGCGTCTGTTTGGCGCCGCAGCCAAAGTGCCGTTGATGGCGGCGTTGTCACTCTCAGTACCGCAGCTTGTAAAGATGATCTCGCTTGGGTCACAGCCAAGCAGATTAGCGACCCGCTCACGGGCTTGCCGGATTTTGCGGCCGATTTGTCCGCCGAACGTATGCATGCTCGAAGGATTGCCGTAAAGCTTACAGAATAACGGCTTCATCTCATCCAGCACTTCTTCAGCTACCTTTGTTGTGGCGTTGTTGTCAAAATAGATGGTTGTCATTGTGTTTGATCCTGTATTTGCGCTGAGCAGGGAAACCGCCAGTAAAACTGGGGGCTAAATATAGGGTCGCCGTGCCGGCGACGGCTAAACAATACTTGGTTTATTCTCTATGATTGTGCGGCTGGTCTGCCGATTCCTTATCTTCCTCGACAAAAAGGTCCTCGGATACAAATTCTCTTAGTCTGGCTTCAACAACATCCCTCATTGTGAACTCGGCCAGCTTGCACTGGGCGCACATACCTCTAAAGGCAACGGTAACTTTGTTTCCCTCAACGTCTATCAATTCAATATTGCCTCCATCGGCTCGCAGGGCAGGCCTGATTTGTTCATTGATTGTCTGCTGGATCAACTGTATCTTCTGAATATTCGTAAGTTTGGTGCCTCGCCGAGGCGTCGGCACCAGTGCTTCTTCAATCTTATCGCCCAGCATCTTTTCTACTATCTTTTCTATTTCGCCCTGGCACCCGCCACAGCCGCCGCCTGCCTTGCAGTAATTTGTCACCTCCTCGACAGTTTTCAAATTGTTTTCGCGTATTACTCTCTCGATTTCCTTGTCGGTCACGCCAAAGCAGGTGCAGACGAGATTGCCTTCGAGCTCGTGTTTCTTTTTGCCGCCGCTTCGGCAATTTTCAATTGCCGCCTCGAGGGCTTCCCTACCCATAACCGAACAGTGCATCTTTTGCTCTGGCAAACCACCCAAATAATCCGCGATATCTTTATTGGTTACGCGGGCGGCTTCGTCTAACGTTTTTTCTTTTATCATCTCGGTTAGTACCGATGACGTTGCTATGGCACTTGCGCAGCCGAACGTTTTGAACTTTGCATCTTTGATTCTGCCGTTCTTATCAAGTTTGAACGTCAGCTTCAAGGCGTCGCCACAGGCCAACGAGCCGACCTCGCCAACACCGTCCGCGTCTTCAATTTCGCCGACATTTCGGGGATTGAAAAAATGATCTTTGAGTTTGTCCGTATATTCCCACATTGTTAGTTTTGAGTCCTTAGTTTTGAGTTCTTAGCTTCTCGTTCACATACCTTGCTCGTTATCACTGCCAGTTTTTACTATACTGGTCAAGATTCTAATCAGTTCTTCCGATGCCTCAATGAGTTGTTGACTCTTCTGCTTATCAAAAATTCCTGCGTCCTTTATCAATCGCAGCCAGTAGTTTGTCTCTCTGGCCTCTTTGGAGGCGATACACATCTTAGCAAAGAAGTCCTTTCGACTCTGTCCAGCTAAAGCCTCTTCAACATTGGCACCTATGCTGGTGCCTGACCGCAGAAGCTGACTTGCTATCTCGAAATGCTTCTCCTGTCGTAAGTGGGTACATAACTTTATAACGCGCAAAGCAAAATCATAGCTCTTTTGTTTAACAATACTCTTCGCCATTAACTTAGAACATAGAACTCAACACTCAGAACTTGCCTTTAGGGCTTCTTGGAAATCGGCTATTATGTCGTCAATGTGTTCTGTACCTGCTGAGACACGAACGTAGTCATCTGTTACGCCAGCGGCAAGCTGTTCTTCTGCGTTGAGCTGTTGGTGTGTCGTGCTGGCAGGATGTATCACCAGAGTTTTGCTGTCGCCGATATTGGCAAGGTGACTGGCGAGCTTTACACTGTTGATAAACTTGATGCCGGCTTCCTTGCCGCCCTTGATTCCAAAACCCACGATCGCGCCCGCGCCTTGCGGCAGATATTTCTCAGCAAGCGCATTGTCAGGATGCGATTTGAGTGCAGGATAATTAACCCAGGTGACTTCCTGCTGCTTTTCGAGCCACTGGGCGAGCTTGAGCGCATTTTCGCTGTGCCTTGGCATTCGCAGATGCAGGGTTTCCAGCCCCTGCAAAAACAAGAATGCGTTGAATGGTGACATACAGCTACCCATATCTCGCAGAAATTGAGTCCTGGCTTTGATGATGTATGCCAGTTCACCAAAGGATTCGACATATTTTACGCCGTGGTAACTCGGATCCGGCTCAGTCATTTCAGGGTACCGGCCATTTGCCCAGTCGAACTTGCCTGAGTCAACAATCGCTCCACCGATACTTGTGCCGTGCCCGCCGATGAATTTTGTGCAGCTATGAACGACGATGTCGATGCCATATTCGATCGGCCTAAAGAGTATGGGCGTCGTAACTGTATTGTCGCAAATAACCGGGATACCATGTTCGTGGGCAATGTCAGCTATTCTTTCATACTGCAGGATGTCATTCTTGGGATTGCCCATCGTTTCTATGTAGATCAGCCGGGTATTGTCTTTGATTGCCTTGGCGAAATTCTCCGGTTCTTTGGGATCGACGAAAGTCACTTCCATACCCAGCTTGGGAAATGTTTGGCTAAATAACGTCACCGTCCCACCATAAAGCGAATTCGAGGAGACGAGATGTCCTCCCGCACCGCAAATATTGAAGATGCTCACATAGATCGCCGATTGGCCCGAACTCAGTGCCAAGCCACCCACTCCACCTTCCAGCGCTGCCAGTCGTTTCTCCAATACATCTGTGGTAGGATTCATCAGGCGCGTATAGATATTACCAAACTCCTTCAGCGCAAACAGGTTTGCCGCATGGTCGGTGTCTTTGAAAGAATAGCTGGTTGTCTGATAGATGGGCACAGCCCGGCTGAGCGTATCTGAATCTACTTTCTGTCCTGCATGTAAGGTGAGCGTCTCCAGATGATATTCAGTCTTGTTGTCCACTTTATTGCCTCCCTTAGACAGCAGTTGGCTTCAATAGTTCCATGCTAACTTCTGCAGCTCTCCGGCCCGATAACAGCATCCCGCCAAAGGTCGGTCCCATCCTCGGAAGACCGAACGTAGTTGCGACAGCCATACCTGTCACAATCAAACCGGGGTACACTTGCTGCGTATGTTCAACAACCGCATCCTCTGACTCTTCGATGCACATAGGCCCGAATCCCTTTGTAGCCACGAGCCCTCGTTTCTCAAGCGAACGGACTACCGAAGCGTCATGTCCGGTTGCATCGACGACAAGCTTCGATTCAACAGCAATGGGATCCACACAAGTTAGCGCTCTCGGAAGCGCAGATACCGGCGTCCAGTTAATGACCACGCCGCAAACCTTCTCTTGCTTTACGATCACATCATCAAACTGTGTCATGTTCAATATCTTTACGCCAGCATCACACGCCGAGGCAATAAGCTTAGAACACGCATGTGGCCCATCAGTAACATACAACCCGTCTTCTACCTCCTTGTACGGTGCCCCAATCTCATCGAGGATTACTTGGGCCGGAGCCCTGAGCGTCACCTTGTTCATCAAATAGCCACCTATCCAGAATCCTCCACCCAGATAGTTATTGCTCTCAATGAGCAGCGTCTTTTCCCCCTTTCTGGCAAATTCCGTCGCGGCCACAAGTCCGCTGGGACCCGCACCGATAACGGTCACATCGTTATCGGTGTGGTCTTCTAATTCTTTGGCAAATTCAGACACGATGGCCCTGGTAACCTGCTTCTCAGATACTTTCGAGAAAATCATATTATTGACTCCTTTCTAAACACAGCAAGTGAACTTGCTAAGGCCTGTTTCGCAGGCCTCACAATAACAACAACTATTTAGCGGGCAAAATTCCCACCATTTTATCAAGTGCCGTTTTTGCTTTTACCGTTATATCTTCGGGTACCATGACTTTGTATTGCATATCTTCGAGTGCACGAATGACCTTGTCCAAAGTAATCTTCTTCATGTTAGGACAAATTGCTCTGTCACTGGCTGCAATGAATTTAGCTTCGGGATTCTCTTTTTTCAGTGCGTGGATAATTCCAATCTCGGTGGCTACTATGAAATGTTTTGCGGCGCTCTTTTTGACGAATTTGAGCATTTGGCCGGTACTAAGTAATTCGTCCGACAGTTCTTTGACCGGCTCTGTACATTCCGGGTGGGCCATTACGATAGATTCAGGATACTTTGCTTTTGTATCTGTTATGTCATCTTCGGTTATCACCACATGCGTTGCGCAATAGCCAGGCCAGAGGACAAGGTCTCTGCCGGTCCTGTCGGCAACAAACCGGCCGAGATGCTGGTCTGGCACAAAGATAATTTTCCTGCCCTCCGGCAAAGAGTTCACCACCTCTACAGCATTGGCACTGGTGCAGCAATAATCGCTCTCGGCTTTAACCTCCGCGGGGCTGTTTACATAACAGACCACTAAAGCATTAGGATACTTCTGCTTAAGCTTGCTTAACTTGTCAGCAGTTATCATGTCGGCGAGTGGACAGCCGGCATGTTTGTCCGGCAGCAGCACGGTCTTTTCCGCCGACAGAATAGCAGCGGTTTCTGCCATGAATTTCACACCGCAAAACACGATTACTTCTGCATCTGTCTCTGCTGCCTTTATGCTCAGGCCCAACGAATCACCGCGAAAATCAGCCAGGTCTTGTATCTCGCCGGGCTGGTAGTTGTGCGCGAGTATTACAGCCTTACGCTCGTCCTTTAGTCTCTTTATTTTTTTAAACACCTGCTCGTTCAAAAGAATATCTCAAACAGCAAAAAGCTAAATTTGAAATACGAAACAATATCGAAATTCAAATGTTCAAATTCTCAAAACTGACAGCTTCGCTGTCATTCTGAGCGTAGCTCAGCAAAGCGAAGAATCTCTTTTTCGCAGGCCAGATCCTTCGCTTTCAACTCAGGATGACACAAAAAGTGTCATTTTCGTCATTCGATATTGTGTCGGATATCGATACGCCTGTTAGAAGCGTATGTATCCATATTCGAAATTCAAGTTTTAGATTATAGTTTTTTGTTTTTAGCTTTAAGTTTTTAGCTTCTTATGTTTTGTGTAAACCAAATCCGGGTTTGCCATAGTAACCGTGACGCCGGCCGGCACCGACTCCCTTATCCAGACATTGCCGCCGATTACCGCACCCTTGCCGACAACTACATTGCCCAGTATCGTTGCCTCGGCGTAGATTGTCACGTTGTCTTCTATCGTTGGGTGTCTCTTGCCGCCTTTGATTATCCTGCCTCTCTCATCCTTGGGAAAACTCAAGGCTCCAAGCGTGGCACCTTGATAGATTTTCACATTGTCGCCGATGACCGTAGTCTCACCTATTACGACACCCGTGCCATGGTCGATAAAGAAGTTCCTGCCGATTCGTGCCCCGGGATGTATGTCAATACCCGTTTGTGCGTGGGCGCATTCGCTCATTATCCGTGGAATTAGCGGAACCTGCTTCAAATATAATTCGTGGGCGATACGATATGTCGCAATTGCAGTGATGCAGGGATAGCTTATCACGATCTCCTCGTAAGACTTCGCAGCGGGGTCCCCGTCAAAAGCTGCACCGACGTCGCCTTTCAGCAGTTCTCTTATCTTCGGCAGTCGAGTCAATAGGTGTTGGGTAACATTCTCGGCCATTGTTCGGCAATCACAATCGTCACATTTCTTAATTTTGCACTGGTATCGATAGGCTCGTTCTATTTGGTCGGAAAGCTCGGTATAGACTTGGCAGAGGATGTCACCAACAACGAAATTTATATTCGATTTCGTGACCGTTCTTTTGCCGGTATGGCCCGGAAAAAGCACCTCAAAGAGCAAATCGAGGATCGTCAAAATCTCTCCCCTAACGGGCAGATTGGAGGCGTCGATAAAATTTATGCCGGAATCGCCGCGGTACGTCTCAGCAATTTCGGCGACGAGGTTTTCCACTTTCCTATTGGTCAACTTCTCTTTTCGCATCCTTGGACCCTCTTACAACGACAACAGTCTTGTGCTGTTACGCGAACAGCTCTGTGGAGATGTACCTCTCTCCGGTATCGGGCAGAATCACCACTATCGTCTTGCCTTCGTTTTCCGGTCTCTGCGAAAGCTGCACTGCTGCCCACATTGCAGCGCCTGAACTTATACCGGCCAAAATTCCTTCTTTCGCCGCTAATAGTTGAGCCGTTTCCATAGCATCCTCATTAGAGACCTGTATGATTTCATCAATAATATCGGTGTTCAAAACCTGTGGTATAAATCCTGCACCAATGCCCTGAATTTTGTGCGGACCGGGTTTACCGCCCGAGAGCA
>DAOWID010000286.1 GCA_030641115.1 Planctomycetota bacterium
AATTTACGTATTTTGCCGAAGCCTTATTTCCGTCACGTTAAGGAGAATGATTTTGGCGATGTGCTCGGAGTATCTCCTTCAGCAAAGCTACATATCAGTATCAAGAGCTGCGATTTGTGGGGCGTATCAAAAAAAGTCAGCAGGCAGCTTCAACGGCCAAATCCGCATTCTCGATACTGATATTCGTCTTTGACAGGCACATCTGATTTCTTCTTGCCGCTGGACGGCCTGAATCAAGGTGTTGTTTGGCTAAGGAAAAGTCTGCGATTAGGTCGATACAATAGATAGTATTTGGGGGACAAACTATGGAAGAAAGGATTGTATCTCCCATCGGATTGGGAGCGCGGATTGTTGCTGTACTTACCTACTGGGTTATAGTGCAGCAGGTGTTCGGATTTGAGTATCAAGTGACAAAACAAGGCAGTTTTTTGAATGAATGTCATTGGCCAATTCAAATCCGGCCTCCGCCTTCATTCTCTGGGAGTCTAAACACTCCTTTGTACTGAGTTACATTTCGGTTACGAACCAAGAGGCCATAAGCTCTATGCTTACGGCCTTTTTTGTTGATACGCTTCTTTGGCCTACCTGCGGGTGGCTGATAGTGCGCAGAAACGCCGCGGCAGTGATGCAGAGAGCAAGGTAAGCGAATAGCCGATTGCGAGGGAATATTTTGCTCTTAGCTTGGCTGGTGGGTCATTGAGTAGCGTTACTTTTTGGGTTTACGAATCGAGAAGCGTTGTCGCGGATAATCAATCGTAACAACGAACTTATTCAGAAAATTCCCTACTCCAAGAAGAAAGGCTTCGCAACCCTCGACAAAATCAATAGGCGTATGAGCCATAGTATGAAGCACCTTAGAGCCATACATTCCGTTTGGCAACGTTTCTAAAATCTCGACTCTTGATGTGTGGGGATAAGCGTTTGTTTTTCCCTTAGCTGTTTTTATTTGTTTAGCAGGTACTGATTTTAGTTGGTGCCCAAGCTTGCTAGCGACGCGAGCCGGAAATGCGCACTCGTCAGCACCTGTGTCTACAAGTGCGAGGGCAACAATTCCCAAGTTTTTGTCAGGATTAATTACCCTGGCCCATAGCATTGGACGAGGTGGCGAACCTGCCACAGAAGTGAATGCATAGTCCTTTATTGGCATTTGCTTAGTAGATGTAGGCTACATCTTCCCTGGGTACAAAGACGATGCCGGGAACATCGACTCCTAGCTTGCGAGCCTTCTCGATTACTGCGCCGGGGTTCCTTCCCGATGCGATGACACCGCTGAGTTTGGAGGGATCGAATGCTACATATTTGCCTTCGTAACGCTGTTCGTTGACGAGTAATTGAAGCCCTTTAAGGGGTTTTTTTGCCATGATAGACCTCCCCATTTCTTCTACGCGATGCCACACTTACACTATGTTCTTGAAGAGCCACAGGGGTTCTCCTTGTCAAGGCTATGAGAAGCCTATACATATTATACGTTATTTCGATCAGACGATATGCAAGCAAAAACAAGAAAAATGAGAATTTCTCACGATTATCCTGCAACCTTGGTCTTGACAGGGGGTTAAGCAACGTAGCTGAATTATCATTTATCACTATGAAATTGTCAATCGGTTCATGCTGCCCATATATGATCTTTCTTATCCAGTTTCGCAGCTCTATTCTTTCCGGGAAGTTAAGATAGGCAAACTCGCCGAAAAGCTCGATCGCCTTGTCGTCATACGTCACAGCACCGTCTATTTCATTATCAAGACTGCCAAGATGCATACGATTGCCATTGCAAGTGATGCGGGCCTGCCATTTCCTATCCTTCTTATGCCAGCACACACCTTTAAATTTTGACGTGCAACCCGCCCTGGCTTGTTGATTCCGCGCATTTTGGCTGCTCGTGCAGAGTCGAAGGTTGCTCAGGCGATTATCAAGCCCATTATGGTTTCTATGGTCGCACAAGACACCTCGCGGCGCGCGCATAATTTCTCGATGCATATGAACAGTAGTACGACCTCTGGCTCGACAGGCATAAAACGTAGTCCCCGATCTGGCAGCATACCATTTGTATTGGCTGAGCCAATCGTAATCCTCGGCATCCACAATTGCGAATTTGCCTTGCGTTAGAGGTATGAGCCTTGTAACTGATAATTGATTATTGGTTATTTTTAATGTGTTTTCGATTTTCAAGTGTCCGTTCTATAATTAGAGCAACCAGCGTACTTGATGCGAAAAAAAACACTTTGCAGGTGGTACATCTTGTGGTAACTTGTTATGCTAAAAGCAGTAAAGATTTTTTGAGAAATTCTGATTTCGCTGCTCAGCTATCTGCGTTTTTGATTGAAATATTCGAGGTTGTTTTGCACCCGCGCAGTGGGGTTATGTGTGCTTATGGGTAAATTATTGGAACACATTGACAATCCCGGTGATTTGAAAAGGCTGTCAGTACCGCAGTTGGGGGCTTTAGCGGATGAGATACGGCAGTTTATTCTCGACTCGGTCAGTAGAACCGGGGGACATCTGGCGAGCAATCTCGGTATAGTGGAATTAACACTGGCACTGCACTGCGTTTTTGATTTCAAGGAGGACAAACTGCTGTGGGATGTAGGGCATCAGTGTTACGCGCATAAAATTGTTACCGGAAGAAAAGATAAATTCGCGCGTCTTCGCCAGACCGGTGGGATAAGCGGTTTTCCTAATCCCGCTGAGAGCATATATGACCGGTTCACAGTCGGGCATGCGGGCACCTCGATAGCGACGGCAATAGGGATGGCTCTGGGCGAGCAACTCTGCAAGGACGAGGCGCGAGGGATGAGGGACGACAAGCGTCCATCGTCCATCGTCCATCGTCAGTCGAAAATCGTGGCGGTTGTCGGTGATGCCAGTATTGTTAATGGCGTTTCTTTCGAATCGCTTAATAATCTCGGATTGGTCAAGAGGCAACTGCTGATTGTGCTCAACGATAACTCGATGGCAATCGACCCAACGCAGGGGGCTTTGGCAAAATACTTCTCTAAAGTCCGGCTGAGCCAGACATACGAGGATTTGCGCAAGACCACCAGCAATATTCTGGAGCACCTGCCGGGCATCGGCAAGAGCGTGGAGGGAGCGGTTGAAAGGATAAAGAAAAGCATTCGGATGGTTCTGCCGGCCAGCCAGATGTTCGAGAGCTTAAATATTCCATACTTTGGCCCCGTTGATGGTCACGATATTGGCTCGCTCGTACAGTTGTTCGGCGCGTTAAGTCAGTTGAAGCACCCGGCAATTCTGCACGTTTATACGAAGAAGGGCAAAGGCTTTAGGCCGGCTGATTTGGTGCCCAGCAGGTTTCATTCGACGGGCCCTTTCAAGATAAACGGGAAAAAGGTTGAGCAAACAGCTAACGCGAGCAGGCCCAGCTTTACGGAGGTGTTCGGCAAGCACCTGACGGCGTTGGCAGCGAAGGACAGCAGAGTTGTTGCCATAACGTCGGCAATGTGCGATGGCACGGGACTTGTGGACTTTCGCAAGAGGTTCGGCGACAGATTCTATGATGTGGGTATTGCCGAAAGTGCCGCTGTGGACATTGCGGCTGGGCTCGCCAGGGCCGGTGCCAAACCGGTGGTTTGCATCTATTCGACCTTTTTGCAGCGGAGTTTTGACCAGATATTTCAGGAAGTGGCGTTACAGAACCTGCCGGTTGTTTTTTGTGTTGACAGAGCAGGCGTTGTTGGCTTGGACGGCCCAACGCACCATGGGCTTATGGACATTGGCTTCTTGCGGATGCTGCCAAATATGGTGCTGACCGCACCTGCGGATGAGGTTGAGGTGAAATTAGCTTTGGAATATGCGTTGGGCGAGGATAGGCCCGTGGTCATAAGATACCCCAAAGACCTTGTGCCGTCGAAGGAGTTTGTCAGGGTTGCTTGTGCCAAGCCATTTAAGCTGGGCAAAAGCGTAGTTGTCAGAAAGGCAAAAGATTCAGCCATTGCGATTGTTAGTTATGGCAGTGTTTTGGCAGAAGCATTGAAAGCGGCTAAGCTGCTGGCGAAGGACGGAATTGCGGTTGACGTGATCAATGGGCGATTCGCTGCTCCTATTGATGAGAAGATCATCTCTTTATTGGACGTGGGCAAAAGCATAATAACTGTCGAGGACCACCGTCTTGCGTGTGGGTTTGGCTCGGCTGTGCTTGAATCTGCGGCTGCGAAAATGGCGGGTAGCAAGGGGCTGGGCTCTATACGGGTGCTTGGCGCGCCGAGGAGATTTATAGGACACAATTCTCGCAAATCCCAGCTTATGGAGGCTGGTCTAAATGCCGATGAGATAGTGAAAACGGTAAAATCTGCCTGCGGCGGACTGGCAACCCCGCTTCGTGGGAACTAAGTGCGGTCTAAACAACGGGTTAGGAGATGACAAGGACGAAATCTTTGCCCAAAGTGGTGATTTTCGGCGATCCGAAAAAGGGGCCGGTCGCTGACGCGATTGAGGAGTTTACCGATTTCGCAGAAGGAAAGGCTCGGATCGTTGGCAGTTGCTGTATTGAGGACTGCACGGCTGGGATTTTAGAGAATTGCGATTTTGCGGTTATATTCGGCGGCGATGGGAGTATTATCGCAGCCGCTCGGAATTTGAGTGAGAGTAACGTTCCGGTGATAGGCATTAACCTCGGAAAGCTTGGCTTTTTGGCTGAATTCAGTGTGAGCGAACTCGAGGACTGTTTTGATGATATTGTCAAGGGCACAGCACCAATAGAAAAACGGATGATGCTGGGCTGTAGAGTTTTCAATGAGGGTAGGGAGAGGTTCAGTTCGGCTGCTGTAAACGATGTTTTTATCACAGCCGGGCCGCCCTTTAGAATGATCGAACTGAAGATAGCGGTGGATGGCCAGCCGGTCGCGAGCTGTGTAAGTGACGGGTTGATCATTTCTACGCCAACAGGCTCAACTGCCTACAATGTCTCGGCAGGGGGCCCGATACTAGCCGGCTCGATGGAGGCAATGGTTATTACGCCGATTTGCCCTCATTCGCTGAGCTTTCGGCCCATCGTTATCAATGCCGACAGCACGGTCGAGGTCGTCGGGACGCGGGTCAATAAAGGCACGACTGTTTCAATCGATGGCCAGGTTTCGTTGGGGCTGGCGGCCGAAGATGTCGTGAGGGTCGAGCGGCGGAGCAGCGATTTCCTGATAGTGAATAATCCGCTGCGAACCCGCTGGGATACGTTGGCGACCAAGTTAGGTTGGGCCGAGAAGCCGAAATACGAAAGAGATCGGATTTTGCCATAGGCCCGGAATGCGGACACAAGTATGGTCAAGACTCCGAGAAGGAGGTGTGTAGTACTATGAGAAGTTTGCTAATTACTGTGACAATTGTGTTTCTTATAGGTTTATCTGAAACGGCCTGGCCGATTGAGAATCCGGGCGTCGGAAGTCCTGTTGGACCAGGCACGGTTCCACCAAGCAGCATCCAGAGCGGCCTGGTTAACAGTCCTAATCCGCTTGATACCGGCGGTAACTTGGCAATTACCGGCAATGTCCGCGGTGGTAAGCACTTTCGCGGTACAGTGCCATATCGCTCGACTACGGATTTTCGGGAGTCAATTGGCTCGTCGTCGCTTGATTCTTTTTTGCGGGATTCAGCCAGCCCGGAAGATTTCGGTCGTTATGCGGGTGGCTACAGACCGTATTACGCGCCGGCGGCGACAGTGATGGGCAGTTACAGACCGTTCTATTCACCGACAGGAACGGTAGCCGCTACCCAACCTGGTCGCTCCGGTGTTTTCATGCCGGTAACTACAAAGATTAGGGGTTATGCTGGATCTGCGCGTAGCGGGCTCCTTGCCGATGGATTTGACGTGGAAGGCGGGCTACAGGAACAGGCTTTGCCCGGTTGGGACATTCCTGGTATTGGGTTGCGACTGTGGGGCCCTCAATCGCAGATCAGAGCGCTTGGAGAGCCCCGGCCGATGTCGCGAACGCCACAGGAGATAGAGAGATTAATTTGCGATGAACTCGGCGGGGAGTTGTCGCACAGAGGGTTGACAAACCTGCGGGTCGAAGGGTCGAAAGCTGAGCAATACGAGGATGGGATGAAGCGGTTCCAGCCTGAGCTCAACCGGATAAGTGATGAAACGGCCGAACCGAAACAAACGCTCACAACAGAAGATGAGTCCGCCAGTGGCGGACGGACTTTTCGCGAGGCAGATTCCTTACCAACGAAAATTGAACCAAGCGAGGCGGGAACCCAGGAAATATCGCCGATGCAACCCGCCACGGGCGGGCTCGATGTTTATGAGTCCGGCGGCGGGCCAGGCACGATAAAGGGCACTTGGCAATCCGTAGAGGAGATGAGGCAGCAGATATACAGTCTGACAGCGGCCCAGGCGCAAAGAGGTGCCTCTGAGGCTCAACAAGAAGATTTTGAGCAGTTGCTTGGGGGCCGAATCCCTACTTTCGAAAAGACAGAAGACGCTGACGGTCGTTACAAAGGACCGGCTGAAGAGGGTTATCAAACGGAGAGTTTTCGAACTACGTTAGAGGGCCTAATGAAGAAATCTTTGACGGAAGACAACAAGAGTTGGGTTCCGGCTGGACAGGATCTGTCCTCGAGGCAAACGTCTGTTTTGGGTAAGTCTGATAGGTTTCTAAAGTCGGCAGAGGGCGTTTTGGGTTGGTCTGGGGATACCTACTCTGCGAAGTCGCTACGTAGCACGAGTTCCGGGGTAGCGGGGCCTCAATCCGGCGTTGATGTGCCCGCGGGTTCGGACTTGGGTGAGCTCAGTCGAACCGATCTGGCTTCCAGGGCCAGATCGATTATGGGCAAACACCAAAGCATTGCTGCTTTTTGGGAAGATAAATTCAATCAGTACGTGACGGCCGGCGAGACATATCTCAAGCAGGGCAGGTACTATCGAGCCGTCGATGCTTTTGCTCTGGCGTCTATCTACAAGTCTGATGCACCGCGTGCGTATGCCGGCAGAAGTCTGGCGTTGTTCGCGGCTGGCGAATATATGAGTAGTGCTCTGTTTCTTTCCAGGGCGCTGGAGATTTACCCGGGCCATGCAGGGTCTAAGGTTTACTTTGCTGCTATGCTCGGCGACAGAGATAAACTTACCAAGCGGATAGTCGATGCCGAGGAGTGTTTGGAGCTTTGCCGCGAGCCCGGGTCCGGACTGAGTGGTGAGGCTGAACTGGCATTTTTGCTGGGCTACGTTTATTATCAAATGGACAGGCTTGGTGAGGCTAAAGAGGCGATTGACGCGGCCGCAGAAAGATTCGAAATTCGAAATTCGAAATTCGAAATTGCCGACTCGTGGCTGGCCGCTGTACGTGCGGTTAAGAAAGCTGTTGACGATGCGGTACGCCGGACGGATTAGAGAAGATCTTGGAGGCAGCCCGCCTGGCAGGATGCCAAATAGAACATTTCGGGTCTTGATGAAACCATGATCAGGAGGAGCCTGTTTAACGGCACCCCATTTTTGTCCAGAGTCACGGGCTTCACTGAGAGCCTCTATCAGGATGAACAGAATCGAGGTTTTCAGTACTGATATGGCTGATTTAAAGTCTTTTTGTCGTAACCTCTAAGTTCTTACCCGAAAACCTCAATATAATCGACGATAACGGTCTGTTTGGTGATGGAATGCTGCCGGGGGGGACGGTAGGAGTGGGGTCTGAGTCGAGCGGCCAATCCATGTCATTTTTTTGATGCCTCGCAAGAATTTGCAATACAGAGAGCGTTTTTCGCATTTTAGGGCATGGTTCAAGTAGCTCAGATTCTGGGTAACATTGATTTGTGGCTCCATAGTGGGTGGCAGCCTCAAATCCGAAGGATTTGGGGATGGTTACGCCGCTTTTGGAGCATTGCCATCCCCAAGCTGCGCTTGAGGCTGCCACCCAGG
>DAOWID010000310.1 GCA_030641115.1 Planctomycetota bacterium
CAATGACATGAGGCTACATGTGGCGTCATTGCGAGCGAGGCGCAGCCGAGCGTGGCAATCTCGTAGTCGTACTATTTCTGAAATGGAGTACTAGTTCGCGGAAATTGGGCTTGTGGGCGCAAGCAAACAGGTATGAACTGGAAAAATTGAGTAAGATTATTGATGTCGTACGGAGAAAATTGTGTTTTTAAGCATGTACCCCATTAGAGGCTCATTGTATTTGCGTGAAGTTGAAATGGTATAAATGCTTACCAACATCATGAGGGGCTACCCAAACACAGTAGAAACCGTTAAATACCCTTAAATACAACCGCAAAAGTGTAGTCCCACGAGCGCCTGCAAAGATCGCCTGCTCCAAAGCTCCTTAGGCAACGATCAAGTCCATACCAAAATGACCTCTGCCATCGCTCTATTTGTTCATCTCGTAGTTGGGGTTCGTGGAAGGCATCTTGGCCCCAACCGATTCACGCCAGCTTTTCAGTTTGCTGTGCAATTGGCGAACCCTCTCCGGCCATTGCTTTGCGACGTTGTTCGTTTCTCTGATATCTTCTTTCAGATTATATAACTCAAGCTCGTCATCTTCGTACCACTCAATGAGCTTCCAATCCCCGTCACGGATTGCGCCGCCGGGAGCTCCACCTTGATTTCCGTAATGCGGATAGTGCCAAAAGAGTGACCTGCGTGCAACTGATCGACCCTTTAGCAGAGGCACAAGACTTATGCCATCGGCGTGCTGATTGGGTTTTGACGGCAGGCCTGCTAGTTCGAGCATGGTAGGGTAGAAATCGGTACTGACGACGGGATCAGAACAAACACTACCGGGCTTGGTGATCGCAGGTGCCCGGATGATCATTGGTTCACGAATGCCCCCCTCGTATAACCAGCCCTTACCTGCACGAAGTGGCAGATTTGATGTTGGGTGACCTTCTGAAGTACTCAACCCACCATTATCTGACATGAGAATGACCACGGTGTCGTCCGCTATATTCAGCCGGTCCAACGCATCGAGGACCTTGCCGACTGCCTGATCCATCGCCTCTACCATTCCGGCGTACACAGCGTGGTCTTGAACTAACCGAACCCTTCGACTACGCTCCTGGCCCCAGGCTGGGCCGGCAGACTCCACGGTTTTTGCCTTTGCTTCATACTTCTGTTTCAGATCTGGCCTGGCCATAAGCGGTGTATGTACTGAGTAGAAAGATAAATATGCAAGAAACGGTTCATTCTGGTTAGCCTCAATGAATGCGACCGTTTCTGAAGCCAAGCGGTCTGGAAGGTGCTCACCTTCGGGACCATCCTCCAGGCGAGGATTGCTATAGGGTGAAAAGTACTTCTTACCACCATACGGCCCCCCACGCTCACAGCCGCCTTTGTTGATGTCGAAACCTTGATCCTCCGGCCAGAAACCCTCCGGTCCAAGGTGCCATTTACCTGCGAAAAAGGTTGCATAGCCTGCTTCTTTGAGCACTTCGGAGATCGTGACTTCTCGGTGCGCGAGTCGATCCTGATAAGCAGCCGGCAACAAGCGTGTCTTTCGCCGCCAGTTCTTGGGTTGATTGCCACCTTGGGGATTTATGTAATCGGTTATCCCAACCCGCTGGGGATATTTTCCAGTCAGAATACTAGCCCGGGTCGGAGAGCAGACCGGGCATGCGGCGTATGCACTGGTGAACTTCGTGCCGGAGGCACATAGCTTATCAACATTCGGCGTTTCATAGAACGTGCTGCCAAAGCAACCCAAATCTTTCCAGCCAAGGTCATCGACCAGAAAGAATACAAAGTTGGACCTACGTTTATTCAGATCAAAAGCTGCCCAGCTCTTAGCTTGAGGAACTAGGATTGCCACTGCTGAGGCTTTCAAGAAATCACGTCGATTCACAGTTGTCCTTTTCCTGAGTGGTTGATAGTTCGCCCTTCATTGTCGATCAGATAGGTCATCGTCGAATCGATGGGAGCAAACAAGGTATAGCCCTTGAAGGCCCCTTCATCGTTGACAATCACGCCGGTTGGCTGCTCTTGAGATTTCATCCTTTGCATTGTGCGAGGGTCTTGTCGCATCCTGTCATCCGGGCCCATACGTTCTCCCATCTGCTGCGGGCGTCCTGGCACTTGCCTCATCGGGATTTCCGGCCCGGTGGTGCGCGGCTCTGCTGTACCGCCGCGTACGCAACGGACAAAGTTGTAGATTCGGATCACGTCGCCTTGCGGGCCGCGACCGTACGGAAATCTTGACGGGTCGCCTGACTTGGGATCGCTACGTTGCGAGCCGGCGCCGTGGACGTCCATCAGCATATACTGACCCGTGCGTCTGTTTCGCATCCAGCCGAATGACCTGCCGAACGCGACATAGGCCGCAGTACTGGCCCTCGACAGGCTGGCATGAGTCGTCCCACTCCAGTAATTAGGGTAATCCTTTTCACCGCCTTCGGCAATGAACGAAGTCGTCTGAAAAACCGGATCGATCGCCGCCGAATTCGTCGTGGCAGGCGAACGTGTGTAATCCACAATGCTCTGAAGTTCCTTGACATTGGGCAGACGCCAGTCTGAATACCCTGCGTACTCCAGGTTCTCGGCCCAGTCAAGGGCTTCCTGCCAGTTCATCTTCCCGTCTTTGTTTTTACCGGCTTTGAGTTTGTCGCTGTCAACCTTCATCCACATAAGCCCGGTGGCCTTGTCTGTGACTGTGCCGTCATTATTGTCTTTGAAGTCGTTTTTGCCATAGTCGCTGTTGCCACGCACATACATCACGTAGTACGTCTTTTCTCTACGGGCCCCAGTGCTGCCGATAGGATAGCCTTTGATCCGACCGTCGGCAAAGTTTACGCCGAACATGGTCTCATTTCCACGCATCGTTGTGCTGACGTACTTGGTACAGGTGGCAAACTGGGAATCGATGATACGTTCGCCATGATCAGGA
>DAOWID010000199.1 GCA_030641115.1 Planctomycetota bacterium
TAATGATTTCAACAGCCTTTTAGGCTGCAACTTGTGCGGATTAGGATCATGGCATCAGTAAAGTGTAGGGCTGCTTCAAAGCTGGTGACAAATTGTCTTTCATTTGGCGACAGATTTGATCGGCCCGGCACCGTCAGCGAAGCTCTTTAGTAACGGAACAAGCAATCTCCCTCCCTCGAAAGAGGGTGGGCAGGGAGATTGCGGTCGTACAAATAAGACGGCTCCTTCTGAGCAGAAGGTGCCTGTGGTGAGGCGTCAGCCTTTTATCAAACCCTCTTTGGTTCCGGCTCGTCCGGATTAGGATTTCGTCCTAGGGACTCCTTACGGAGTGCTTCAGATTTCCCAAATAATACGTGACAAACAAACTCACATGTGCTAACCTATAGCTCACGGATGGTTATAGACGAGAGAGCCAAAGACAAGACCCCAGGCCTAACCATGCGAGAGTTTCGGGACAAACGTGCAATTTATGCCCTAACCCAACTTTCGCAGTTAGGCGGTGAAACTGCGATTTTTAAAAAATTTTCCCCGCATAGCACTTCATTTCCACGGAAAATAGTCTCAAACCTTACATGGTGAAGACCTACCCTATTGCAAAGCCATTTTTCTGATGTGAAACTATCCGCATGTTTCTGAGAAGTTATAAACGCAAGAAGAACGGCAAATGGCACGAATATTTCAGCGTCGTAGAAAATCGCAGGGTTGCCAACGACAAAACTGTTCAGCGGACTGTCTTGTATCTTGGCGAGATAACCTCATCACAAGAGGACGCATGGCGTAAAACGCTTGATGTTTTCGATCAGGACACGGGTAAAACACAGCAGAAATTGCTGTTTGCCGATGACGCCACTATCGCAGAATGCAATGTCGATTCGATAAAGGTAAAGCTTTCAGAAATGCAGTTATGTCGGCCTCGCTCATTCGGTAACTGCTGGCTGGCCTGTCATCTGTGGAAAAGGCTGGGGCTTGACGGATTCTGGTCAGATCACCTTGACCATTCACGTTCAGATATTTCCTGGTCAAAGGTGCTCAAGCTTCTGGTAGTAAATCGCCTCATACACCCCGGCAGCGAATTTTATATACACAGACAATGGTTTGACAAGACTGCGATGGATGAACTGCTGAATACCGATTTCCGAATAGCGGCCAAAGACAGGCTGTATCGTTGTCTTGATAGAATACTGGAGCATAAAGAGAATCTGTGCAAACACCTTAAATCCCAATGGGAGGATATGTTCGGCATTGAATTCGATGTGCTGCTTTATGATCTGACCAGTACATACTTTGAAGGTCTGTGTGAGCAAAATCCCAAAGCCAGATTCGGCTATAGCAGAGATAAACGCTCCGATTGCAGACAGGTGGTAATAGCTCTTATTGTTACACCAGAAGGTTTTCCGCTGGGTTATGAAGTTTTGCCGGGTAATACTCTGGACAAGACTACGTTACGGTTCTTTCTTAAAAAAATAGAATCGATGTACGGCAAAGCCCGCAGGGTATGGGTAATGGACAGGGGTGTTCCAACCGAAGAAGTACTTTCGCAGATGCGTGATGAGAACATACAATATCTCGTTGGCACTCCGAGAACCACACTGAATAAACTTGAAGACAAGTTGGTCGATTTGGACTGGAAACAGGCCAATGATAATGTTGTAGTAAAACTGTTGGCCGAAGATAATGAATTGTATGTTCTGGCAAAGAGCAAAGACCGCAGAGCTAAAGAAAGGGCTATACGCAAGTATAAATTGCGTAAATATCTGTTGGGACTTGAGAAGCTGCGTAAGAATTGTCGCAATCGTGACAAGCTACTCGAAAGGCTTGGTGCCTTGAAGCAGCAGGCAGGTAAATCCATCAAATGTGTTGATCTGACAATACCGTCACAAGGCAGAAGAGTTACACCAGAAAATTTCAGCTATAGCTTGAACAGGGATACTTATAAGAAAATGATCATACGCGATGGCATGTATCTGTTGAGAACCAATCTTACCGAGACGAATCCTGATGTCATCTGGCAGAGATATGTATTGCTCACTCAGGTCGAAGCCGCATTTAAGAGTTTAAAGAACGACCTGGCTGTCCGCCCGGTTTATCATCAACTTGAGCACAGAGTTGAGGCTCATATATTTGTGGCCTTCCTGGCTTATTGCCTGATGATTACCTTGCGACAAAAACTACGCTATCATGCTGGTGGCCTGACTGCCAGAGATGTTTTTGATAAGCTCAGTGCAATTATGATGATAGATGTGCGAATACCGACGACCGATGATCGAATACTTGAGATGCGTCGTTACAGCCAGCCGGAACTTGAGCAGCGAATAATACTGGATAAGTTGAAGGTGAAATTGCCGAAGCAGCCACCGCCAAAAGTGTATAGTCATCAGCTAAACGGCCAGCTTTGTGGTGGAAACTAACCGTCCTGGCGCTATCAAGAGTGCTGATTTAGACACCTAACTGCGAAAGTTGGGCTGGCATTTATGTGCTTATTGTCCAGGCATTGAATGCTGCCCTGTCGGGCCTTGGTCGAATGGATTTGGCGAATTGGACCCGCTCTGGTGGCCGAATTGCAGCAGTGACTACCGTTGGTTCTCTGTTGTATAGTGGTCACGGAATAGAA
>DAOWID010000187.1 GCA_030641115.1 Planctomycetota bacterium
ATCGTAAGAAGCTTCTTTAGCTAATTCCTGTTGCGGAAACAGCATTTGTCATTCCTGCGAAAGCAGGAATCCAGCTTTTTCGCCGTAGACCCCTGCTCCTTCGACTTTGCTCAGAACAGGTTTCGCAGGGGTGATCCGCCTGCGGCGGACCAGTTTCGGCTTTCCACAGCAGATACTATCTAAGCCGTTATGGCTGGGAGCCGTGAGTGCAAAGCAGTGAAGAATATCATAAACGTATATTCAGTGCGCTCGAACAAGCAGACAAAGAAGTCTACGAGCTGATAACGAAAGAGTACGAGCGGTGGCAAAACACGCTGCAGCTTATCGCTGCGGAGAATCAATGCTCAATGGGGGTATTGGCGGCTCTCGGCTCAGTGATGCAGAATAAGACTGCCGAGGGTTATCCGGGCGCCAGGTTGCATGGAGGCTGCGAGGTTGTTGACGAGGCCGAAAAGCTTGCGGTAGCCAGAGCCAAGGAGGCTTTCGGCGCCAAGTATGTCAATGTTCAGCCGCATGCCGGCACAACAGCGAACCAAATTGTCCTGACGGCACTGCTGCAAAGTGGAGATAAAATACTAAGTCTTGGATTGCACCAGGGCGGGCACTTCTCACACGGGTCAAATGTCTCTTTCGCCGGCAAATACTTTGACGTGGAAAACTATTATGTCGATAGGCAAACTTTCCTTCTGGATTACGATGTGATAAGAGAGCAAGCAACCAAATTTCAGCCAAAACTGATTATATGTGGTGCCAGTGCTTATGCCAGAACGATAGATTTTAAGAAGTTCCGGGAGATTGCGGATGAGGCGGGTGCCTATCTTTTGGCAGATATCTCGCACTTGTCGGGCTTGGTGATTGCCGGTGCTCATCCGAGCCCCGTAGATCGTGCGCACTTTACGACGACAAGCACATATAAGCCGGGCGGGCCACGCGGCGGCTTGATAATCATGGGCAAAGACTATGACCAGAGAATAAGCGTGGGGACAGAGTCTATGGCGTTATGGCAGCTCATCGAAAAGACAACGTTTCCCGGTATGCAGGGGACACCTTATTTTAATAATATAGCGGCTAAGGCGGTTTTCTTCAAAGAAACGCTCTGCACCGAATACCGGGACCGCCAGTTCAAAATCGTGGAAAACGCAAGGCGACTTGCAGAGAGCCTTGTAGATTTGGGATATGATGTATTAACCGGCGGGACAGACAACTATATGATACTGGTTAACGTTGCGAATTTTCGAGAGGGTCTGACGGGTATCGTAGCCCAGAAGTGCCTTGAAGATTGTGGCATAGTCATCAATATGAGCAGGTTGCCTTATGATAAAAAAGGCCCTATGGTTACCAGCGGTATGAGACTGGGCACGCCCATTGTCACGAAAAATGGAATGGGATCGGAGGAAATGGAGAGCATATCGACCTTAGTCGATGTAGTGCTAAGGAGGGTAGAAATAATAGGTGACACCGAATACAGAATAGACGAATCCTTCAAAGATGAAACCAGAGGCAGGATCAAAGAACTGTGCAGCAAATTCCCTATGTGCTGAGGACCGGACGTAGGGCGATTGGCCATATCTTGCTATACTCGCCCCGTGGCAATTTTACTGGCCATCAGGTCTTGGGCAATCACCTGGAAGGTCTGCATCGCGCTTCTTCCAATTGGCAATAAGAATGGCCAAGTCATTACCATATACGCGGTAATTCAGGAAACACTCGGCTTTGTGATCAAAGTCGGCGCAAGGATTAGCGGTATCGATCTTTCTTTTCCAGTTGTTGATGAGCAGGGCCAAATCATCGCCGTACACCCGGTACTCCGTGAAGGTCTGGTGTTTTCCGGAAGCATCACCATCGCACTGATAATGGGTGCCGTCCCACGGCGATGCGCACCAACAGCTCGGATCTGCACCATGAGCAGCGTACTGCAGAAAATCGGCATACTGCTGGGCATAGTCAGGCGTATCAGGGAAGCAGCTCTTACGGACAATCAGGCTGACCTGGACAATGTGCGGGCTGTTCATTACGAAGGGGGCCGAAACCGTTAGCTCACAATCATATTCACCCGCAGCAAGCCCCCTCGTGTCTGCTCGGAGCCAAGCCATATTTCCATAGCCCCTGGACGTGCCGGAATTTGGATCAGCTTCCAGCCAATTGCAGTCGCAACTAATTTGCCACTTTAGGGTCCCTGCTCCTGCATTGTGTATGAGCAGTATTTGGTCGGGCGGATTTGGATAACCTACCATGCCTTCGAATAGAAACTTGTCCATGGAAATTCCAATTAAAGGTTGGGATTCGAAGGCGCCCATATCGACTGCATCGCCGGTGACTCGCGGATTACCATTTAGGTCTTTGGCATTTAGCTGCGGGACATAGTTCGGATCACCGGCATCAATACACGGCGAGTCCGTCGAGAGCCTATAATCACGAGGTTTGCTCAAACTTTCTTGATGAAGCAATTGGATTTCCTCGATTGATAGAGCGCGGTCATAAATGCGGACATCGTCGATCGATCCCTTGAAATGGTGGTGCACCCCCAGCCCGCAGCATTCAAGGGCACCAATTTTCAGATCATTTGGAATTATCTGGCCGAACGCATTTGAACTTGATGTTCCTTCCGCGCCGTTAACATAAATGTTCAAATCATTCGCCTCTCTAACCCCCACGACATGGTGCCAGTCATCCGGTGCCAGGGCCTCAAACGAGGTTGCTATTGCGATATTTCCAGCGTCGTCTCTGACGATAAATCGGACATCTGTTCCGGCATGGTCGAGCTGGAATGCAACCGAAGGCATC
>DAOWID010000474.1 GCA_030641115.1 Planctomycetota bacterium
AAGTGTCCGGCGCCGTTTTCACCAACCCACTCGCAGCAGGGCTGACCATCATCTGTTTGCGCTGCGATCTTCTGGAAGATGGGCTTTACGTGCTGCCAGGCTTCAGGCGAGCCGCCAGGCATAATCGATGGACCTCGCAGCGCCCCTTCTTCGCCGCCGGATACGCCGGTACCGATGTAGAGTTTGCCCTTGCCCTCGACATACTTGGTCCGGCGGATGGTGTCGGGAAAGTGTGAATTGCCGCCGTCGATGATGATGTCACCGTCTTCGAGATGCGGCAGCAGCTTATCGATAAAGTCATCTACCGCCTGGCCGGCCTTAACCATCAGCATTATCTTGCGCGGCTTGTTCAAATTCTCGACAAGCTCTTCAATTGATTTGCAGCCGATGATGTTCTTGCCTTTGGCCCTGCCGTCGATGAAATCATCCACTTTCGACACGGTACGGTTGAAGCAAGCGACGGTAAAGCCCTTGCTCTCCATATTTAGGATGAGGTTCTCACCCATTACCGCCAAACCTACCAGGCCAATATCTGCTTTTGACATTTTGGACTATCCTTTCAAGCAAAAAGTCCCCTTGCCCCAAACCGGGTTGAAGGGGCTGATAAAATAAAACTGTACTATGGAGTCCCCTTAAAAAGGTTGTGGCATAAAGCCTCCTGAGATAATCAGGTGATTGTAAGCGTCGGACTCAAAACGCGTATATTCCCCTTTACGGGGTGTTCTCATATACCATTCTTTTATAGTGTTGGAATATATCCGCCAGCCAGTCTGTGCAGCACTTCGCCAGCATGACGGACAACTAAAATACCCTCGTCCTCTCTGTTCTCGTAGTCAACTATATTTATGTCGCCAGGATTCATGTAGTCAAGGTTTACTCTTTCGCAGCGCTCTTTACTAATACGCGTTGCAAGCACGACTTTGATTCTCGGCTTTTCGATGCCGTCGATGTACGTGCCGATGCCTTTAACATGTGTGGAATGCGCGATAACCGCCCGCGGAATGCCGCTGAATTTATCCATTCGCCTGAGGAAATAATCACGCGTGTGGAAGCCGATCTTGTCGAGGAATTTGCCGTGTGTGTAGGAAAGCTCGGTGATGTGCGGTGCGTAGATAATCATCGTGCCGCCGTCAGCAACTATCGGCTCAAGTTTGTACATCGCCTTGGCGGCAGTCCAAAGGTCGTCGTACATTCTTGGGGCAATTCCAAGAATTGTATGATAGGGCTTATCCTTGTAGATAATGTGGATGTCCTTGGATAAATCAGCAGCTCTTTCCCAGGCTTCTATGCAGTCGCCGATGAACAGGGCTTTAAGTCCGTCATCAATGGAGACTATGGCAAACAGCTTGTGCGGCATTTCTATGAACGAAGCTGCCTTTTCAAGTACGTGCCTGGTTGGAGTCCATTTGTTGCCGTTTATGACGGGATTTGTTATCACGGCACTTAGCCAGTGAAAGAAGTTTATGATTTCGTCCCCTGCAATGCCCGGAAAGATATACTTATGTCCCCCCGAAAAGCCGACAACTTCGTGCGGAAATACCGGACCCAAGATGAAAAACTCATCATATTCAAAAATGAGTTTGTTAATCGCTACGTCAATTTCTTCGGAAAACAAGCCGTTGCTTATCTGGTTGATCTCGTCAGCGGAGATCTTCCCAATAGAAGTAAACGTTTCAGGCCTTTCCCATTCGTGATTGAAAAAACCCACGGATGCATATTTACTGCTGCGCTCGCTCAGCGTGATACCGAGTCTGGTGCATATTCCCTCTTCGCTCAGCGCTGGATGAGTGCCGAGCGCAACAAGAACATACAAGGCCTTCACATTTCGGTCCAGGCAGTCATAGATGATTTTGAATATGTCACCTATAGGCCCTGAACGGGTATTGTCGGGTATTATCAGCAGAACGCGCTTGCCGGCGTAGTCATTTTGCGCAAAGAACTCGTCAATAGCCTTACGGGCCTCATCATTTTGAACAAAGCCGTCCTTATTTTGTCTCTCAATGACCATTTAATTTGTCCTGTGTATCGCGTATCTCGTATTTCGCTTCACGCTTCACTACTCACGTTTCACGCTTTTGCCACGGGGGCAGTTCCGGCAGATATTCATCGAATTCTGCGATTAGTTTTTCCTCATAGCTGCCCGCGTACTGGCCGTTGATGAATTTGTCAAAAGCCTCACCGTGAAATCTCTTCCACGACTTGACTTCGTCACCTGGATTGACGGGGTAAAATAGAGCATCGTTTGCCCTGGCAGCCTTCATATCCCCTGGCGCATCGCCGACCATTAGAACGTGATTCTTCTCGTACCTGTCCTTGGTCGCGTATTCAAGGTGCTGGGCCTTTTTGCCCATCTCCTGGCCGGCTATAACCTTTACGTATTTTGCGATGTCGTGTTCTTCCCACTCGCGGGCGAGTGCCTCGTTCGGCGTGGCCGAGACAACAATAGCGTCAGCTATCGGCTGGATTTTCTCCAGGCTTTCCCGCACAAATGGAAACGGCGGCATATTCTTCACAGTTTCTCCTATAGCCCAATTGACTCGCTCACTCCAGGCAAGCGCCAGTTCCAGTTCGCGTTTGGTCTCGGGGTCGGCAGCTTTTTCGATAGCCTGCTTTAGCCCGTCATTACTGAGCAAGCTGTCAGGGTCGTCGACCCACGCGAAATAGTGCGGGTATTGTGGAACCTCAAAATCCCTGACCTTGGTCATCGGATGATTCGGCAGAAGCTCCGCTATTATCCGCTTGGTAGTCTTGTGGCGATTCGCGCCGCGGGTCTTGGAAAATAGATCAGCAAACTCCTTGCACTCGCGGGCCGCCTGAGCGACTGGCTGCAGGCCAAAATAGGCAATCAGCCAGGGACAGAAACATTCGCGCTGCTTAATTCCCATCGTGTCAAACGCGCAGCCGTCCGAATCAATGCCGACGAAGAATTTCTTTTCCGGCTTAAAATCATTTAACGGTTTTGCTGGGTCAACATCAGCCATCTTTTTCTCCTATAATAGAACTAAAAACTTAAAGCCAAAAATGAAAAACTGAAATTCAAAAGTAAGAACGTACGCAGTTTTGAATTTTGCATTTTTCATCTTAAGTTTTGCACTTCTTTATACTCCGCTAAAAGCGCTGAATCCGCCGTCGACGGGCACGACAACTCCTGTGACGAATCTTGCCGCATCGCTGAGCAGCCAGAAAACCGTCGCGATCAGCTCTTCTGGTTGCCCGAATCTTCCCATCGGCGTATGGTCGATAATCGTCTTGCCGCGATCGGTCAGCTCGCCGGTTTTTTCGTCAGTTAAGAGGAACCGATTCTGCTCGGTCAGGAAAAAGCCCGGCGCAATGGCATTGACGCGGATGTCTTTGGAATAATTCTGGCATACATGGACTGCCAGCCATTGCGTGAAGTTGCTCACCGCTGCCTTGGCGGCTGAGTATGCGGGGATTTTGGTCAAAGGGCGGAAGGCATTCATACTGGAGATGTTCAATATTATGCCTTGGCCACGGTCAACCATATCCTTAGCGACAATCTGTGTCGTCAGCAATGTGCCCATGAAATTGAGCTCGAATACGAATCGCACCGCATCGGCAGGCAAGTCGAAGAAAGAAAGGTCCGGTGAAGTGGTTGCTTCCTTTTTGTTGCCCCCGGCACCATTAATAAGTACGTCGATCTCGCCAAGCTCGGCGATCGTTTGCTCCTTCGCAACCTCCAGACTCTTTCTATCCAGCACGTCACATTTGACAGCAATGGCTTGGCCCTTGTTGGACTTAATTTGGCCGGCAACTTCTGCCGCCGCTTCTTCAATTATGTCCCAAACGGCAATTTTAGCCCCAGCTTCAGCCAGTGTCTTGGCCATTGTTCCGCACAAAACCCCGCCGGCACCGGTAATGGTGACAACTTTACCTGAGACGTCAAATACTCCTTTCATCTTTATCCTTTTTATTGTCATTCCCGCGCAAGCGGGAATCCATCATATCGGTCCATTTATAGATCCCTGCTTCCGCGGGGATGACAGTACGAAGCTGTTACTTCTGTCTTCTCCATCAAAGATACTTCGGTAATTTCTTCTCCAACGGCTTACGTTCGAATCGCATAAACACGGGCAGGCCGTCACCTCCAATGGTTACCGGCGCTTCGCCCTGTACCAAAGGCCTTACGTAATCCCGCATTGCATCGGTGATATGATTGCCCTTATCATTTATGAATTCGGACGGCACCTTCTTTTCGCCGTTAGCCACGTCGCGCAGCTCTGCCAGGCCCGTCGTGCATTTGTACTGCGGCCCTCCTTCGCGGACCAGTGTCACCATCTTGCCGTTCACACCTTCCATCGCGTACTTGACAGCCATCTGCCCGCACATATAAGCCTCGTTGACATCGGTCAGCGAGGCGAAGTGCATAGCGCTTCGCTGATTTGTGCCGAGCTTATTGAAGCGGGTTTTTATCTTCACCTCCTTCTCGATCACGGCCTTTAGCATCTCGGCCACTCCGCCGAGCTGCACATGACCGAAGCTATCTTTGGCGAATGCTCCCTTATCAGCCGTTATGTATTCACCCTTATCATCTTTCAGCCCTTCGCCGGCAACAATGAACACCCTACCCAACCTTTTGAGCACTTCTTCGACATCCCTGACAAATCTATCCCACGCAAAGCCTGTCTCGGGCACATATACAAGATGCGGCGCGTCTTCGGGACACTTTGCAGCAAGGCCTGTTGCTGCTGCTATCCAGCCGGCGTTTCTCCCCATCACCTCCAGAATCGTGCAGGTATCCGCCGTATAAAGTGCTTCGGTATCTCGCCCGGCTTCCATCGCACAGGTCGCGACATATTTCGCCACGCTGGGATACCCCGGGCAATGGTCTGTGCAGGCAAGGTCGTTGTCAACCGTCTTTGGGATGCCCATACAAACCAGCTCATAGCCGCTATCCGCAGCCAGCTTATTGACCTTGTCGGCGGTGTCCATCGAGTCATTACCGCCGGCATAGAAGAAGTAACGGATGTTGTGGGCCTTGAAGACATCGAGGACTCTATCGAAATCTGCCTTAGATTCTTCAAGTGATTTGAGCTTATATCGACAGGAGCCGATGGCTGCTGCCGGCGTTTGCTTTAGCGCCTCGACACTGGCGCTGTCTTCAGCCGAGATATCGAACAATTCTTCCTTTAGCACGCCAAGTATGCCGTTGATTGCACCTATCACCCGGCCAATCTTACCTGATTTAGCTGCCTCTTGGACCACACCGCAGGCGCTCGCGTTGATTACCGCGGTCGGCCCGCCGGATTGTGCCACAATAGCGTTCGCTTTCGCATCCATCATAAAACTCCCTTACAGCTCTCAACGGTCTTGATTAAATCGCCACACTCCGGCAGAATATACACAGTACCATGAAAATTTCAACAATTTTTGGTTTGGGGTAAACGCATGGCAAATTATATGATAGCACGGTTTGACGAGATTGACATGGTCAAGTGCCCCTGCGGCTTTGCGCAGCGGGCCTTCGTCAGCCCGGACAATCCCACGGCAACATTGCATGTGGTCCAAATCACGGAAGACGCCCGCCTGCATTACCACAAGAAGCTCACCGAGATTTACCTTGTCCTTGAGGGCGATGGGGGCGTGGAGCTGGATGGCAAACTCGTGCCGACAAAACCCTTCACCGCCATCCTTATCAAGCCCGGCTGCCGTCATCGCGCCGTCGGCAGGATGCGAATCGTCAACGTCTGCATCCCTCCCTTTGATCCCGAAGATGAGTGGTTTGATTAGCAATAGACGTATCGCTGTGGTATAATAAACCTATGATTCGCAAAACGGTCCAGAAGCACGATTTCGATAATCACTTGGAGATCACGCAGAACCTACAGTATTGGCTCAGCCGCCCGCCTGAAGAGCGTCTCGCGGCGGTCGATGCCCTCAGACACGAATATTATGGATATTCGCAACGACTTCAAAGAACTGCTCGAGTTGTTCAACAAGCACAAAGTTGAATACCTGATCGTCGGCGGTTACGCCCTAGCCTTTCACGGTGCGCCACGTTTTACGGGCGACATCGACTTGTTTGTCAGGCCAGTTCGCCAAAACGCCGAGCGGATTCTTGCCGCTCTAAACGAGTTTGGCTTCGGGTCGGTGGATCTGTCTGAGAACGATTTTACCACGCCCGGCAAGGTCATTCAACTTGGCGTTCCTCCCATACGCATCGACATCATTACGAAAGCCAGTGGAGTCTCGTGGGAAAAGGCGGACGCCGGCAAAGTCCCCGGCCGCTACGGCCAGACGCCGGTATTTTTCATCAGCCGTGATGATTTCATCGCCAATAAAAGGGCGACAGGCAGAAAAAAGGACGCCGCAGACATCGAAGCCTTAGGCCAGTAGCAACCCTAACGCCCGAATTATGTAATGGTGTCCCCGGAATTCTCTATGGATCAACGGGAATAATGTCAACGACTACACTTGCCGGCAAGGGTTCGTGATCTCGATGAACGAGAATCACTTCGTCGTCTTCCGGGCATTTTGGAAAGTCTGTATATCCACGGACGACATGCTCTTGGACGCCACATGAACCAAGCCGAGAGCGTTCTATTTTATAGACTACGCCACTGCAGGTGGATCCGCTCGTCGCGTAATGCTTCGCGCGATCGAAGTGTGGTGTTGTCGAAACACCAGCAGTGAGATGAACCCCGGAATTGAGTTGGTGTCCAATAACAGCGTTTTGTTCCGAATCATCGAGGGTCCAACCCATATTCAAAAACAGGCCAGGTGTATCGAGACGCATGACTCGCGTGAAGACTGTGCTCTTAGGTCTTAGCCCTTCGCCAGACTCGTGCATCAGCAAAGAGACACCGCGAAAGAGAAAATCCGAACACATAAGGTCACACCCTTTCTTGGGTGTCAAAGCTCTGTACAAAGCCGTAGTGGGGCAAGCCCCGCTACCGGCTAAACGTTTTTCGCTTTAGTTAGATGTCGATCTGACCATCGCGAA
>DAOWID010000239.1 GCA_030641115.1 Planctomycetota bacterium
AATGCAACTTCTACGACGGAACTTATTTCGAGGCGGCAGTCATTCCATTATGTTCAGGCTCCCATACTTGCTAGACCCGCTGGTTGCACCCACCACTGGACGTCTAAGTGCGCAGGGCGGCCGAGCCGTTTACACCACGCATAGCCCGGATGGTTACCCATTCCGGGATGTGGCATCACTACGTGCCTGAATCGGGCAATTGGCACGGCGGGACTCTCACCCGCTGGATTGCGGCCTTGTCGGCTGCTCCATTCCCCGTTCTTCACTTGCTCAGCTACCTCACTGAGCCTTATTTCAGATAGAATACCGACTCTGTCTTGGAAATTGAAGCTTTTTGGCTGCTTTTCGAAGGTTATCAGGCACAAAGGTCGCAAAAAATACGAATTTCGCCGCTGTCTCTGCCGCCACACAATATCAATCCGCCTATTAAACAAATCCTTGACTATTGTCCTGCCCCAAAAAAAATAAAAAAACATTTGTAGATATGTGACTTAGCAGGTAATATACCGACCAAAATAAATGCCGCGCAACTGTCAGTACTGGTTATTGTTACCGAATACTCATTGTAGGCTACGCATAAATTCCTATTTGATTAGGGAGGAAAAGACAAGTGAGTGTTGATGAAGTGGATGCTCAGGCGATTGAAAACAAGGTAATCGAGATAATCAGCGAGCAGATGGGCGTAGACAAGTCTGAAATAACACGGGAAACATCATTTATTAACGACCTCAATGCCGACTCATTAGATACTGTCGAGCTTGTTATGGAGTTCGAAGACGAGTTTGACATGAGCATTCCGGACGAGGAGGCAGAGAAAATTCAGACAGTCGGGGCCGCAATCGACTACATCAAGAACATCGCGCAGTCCAGGAAACAGGAGTAGCGAATAAGGTTGGCATGAGCAGGCGGCGAGTTGTTATTACAGGCTTAGGTTGTGTTACGGCCTTAGCTGAATCCGCTGACGAACTTTTCACTGCGCTGTGCGCCGGTAAGAGCGGCGTCTCCACGATAGAATCCTTTGATACCAGCGCATTTCCAGTGAAGTTCGGCGGTGAGATAAAAAGCTTCGACGTGACCAACTACGTTGACCAGCGGGAAAGCAAGCGAATGGACCGCTTTGCGCAGTTCGCCATAGCCGCGGCCAGCCAAGCTATAAACGACAGTGGACTTGATTTCGCCAAAGAGGACCCTTACCGTGTCGGTGTCATCGTGGCAACAGGTATCGGTGGCATCAAGGAGCTTGAAGAGCAACACATAAAGCTTCTGGACAAAGGGCCTAAGAAAGTCTCACCTTTCTGCATTCCAAGGCTTATGGCCAATGCAGCCAGCGGTGATATCGCTATCCATTACGGTCTGCGCGGACCCAATTTTTGTGTCTCAAGTGCATGTGCCTCGGCCAATCATGCTATCGGGGAGGCCTTCTGCAACATCGCTTCCGGGCGAAGTGACGTCATGATAACCGGCGGTACGGAAGCCGCTCTTACGCCGTTAGGACTCGCATCATTTTGCGCTGCGAGGTCACTTAGTACACGAAACGATGACCCTGCGGCGGCATCGAGACCCTTCGACAAGGATAGAGACGGCTTTGTGCTTGCTGAGGGTGCCGGGCTTTTGATTTTGGAAGAATATGAACACGCTAAGAAACGGGGCGCAAATATATATGCTGAACTGCTCGGCTACAGCGCAACGGATGATGGCTATCACATTACCGCCCCACTGCCGGATGGTGCGGGGGCGGCAAAAACCATGGAGCTGGCCTTAATGGATGCAGGCGTAGAAAAGGAAAAAGTCGACTATATCAACGCCCATGGGACGGCTACCGAGCTAAATGACATAGCTGAGAGCGCAGCTATCAAGTCGGTTTTTGACAAGCGCGCATATAAAGTACGTGTGAGTTCGACAAAAAGCGGCCTTGGGCATTTACTTGGCGCCAGCGCTGCGGTCGAACTGATAGTATGTGTGAAGACGCTTAACGAGTCGCTTATCCCCCCGACTATCAATTTAGAGAATCAAGATGAGCGCTGCGACCCTAAGATGGACTTTGTACCGCTAAAAGCGCGAGAGACAACGGTCAATATCGCGATGAGCAACTCCTTCGGCTTTGGCGGACATAATTCCTGCCTCGTGGTGGGGAAGGTATAACGCATGTCATATTGCGTCTCTGGATAGACCCAAAACACCTCAAACTCATATACCTGATGTTCCAAACACCGTTCGAACTCTTGCTCACATCCAGTGGTTCCTGATTCGCATTTTGGGGAACGGATGACGATACTTGCTTCGCATTTGGTGCTCGGTATTTACCTTTTATGGACCAGCTACGGTGAGCACGGCTACTTTTGCAGGCTTTGTGATGAAGCCAACGAAGGACAGAAAAGGCGTCTGAGGCGGCGGTGTTTTCGTTTGACGTGGGCCGTGGTTTCGCATATTGTTGGCCTGAGTAGAGAATTAGAAGAGTTCTGCAAAATCAGTCGAAAGGAGAGTATTAGTGGCTGAGGAGCATAAACGACGGATAGAAGAAATCATTGGCGGAATGAAATGCCCAAGAGACTTTAAATGTTGCAAGGGCAGATTTGCTAATGTCCGCAAGGCAAAGGATATTGGGATAGGATCGTTTCTCGAGTGTTTAGTTTAGAGGAAAATCCACAAACGTGCAAATTCGCATTGTCGTTTGGGTATGGTTATCTTTGCCAGTGTCCACTTCGAGTGTATATCACTAAGAAGCTGAGCATATGAACACGTTCTGGGCGATTATTCTGTTGGCTGGGGGGCTGTTGGTACTGTGGAAGAGTGCCGACCTTTTGGTGGCAGGTGCAGTTCGATTGGCTGAGCGATTTGGCGTCAGCCGGCTTGTTGTCGGGCTGACAGTGGTGGCTATGGGGACATCTGCGCCCGAGGTGGCTGCCAGTATTGCTGCTGCTATCCGCGGCGAGGGCGATATAGCTATCGGCAACGTGTACGGCTCCAACATCGCCAATCTGGCTCTTGTCGGCGGTTTGGCCTGCCTCATTCGGCCGCTCACGGTCAGAATGCAGACGCTGCGCCGCGAAATACCTGTTATGCTGTTCGTAGCGCTATTGCTTTGGCCGGTTCTACACAACTTGGATTTGTCACGGGCGGAAGGCTGCATTCTGCTATCTATCTTTGCGGTGTTAATACTGCTGACCGTCTATATCGCACGAAAAGATGCCGCTAATTCGTCACGCGTCGTGCGTGATGCGTCGCGCGACGTACACGATACGCAATACGCAATACCCAATACAAGAAAGAGCGTGGTGTTCATCGGTATTGGATTGGTGGGGCTTGCTGTGGGTGCGGACCTCACTGTTAGAGGGGCTAAGGTCATCGGTGCGCAAATTGGTTTGAGCAATGCTGTCGTCGGCCAGACTATGGTCGCGGTTGGGACATCTCTGCCGGAACTGGCAACGTGCGTGGTCGCTGCCATTAAAGGACATCACGATATATCCATCGGAAATCTGGTCGGCTCCAATATCTTCAACAGCCTTCTTGTCACCGGCGTAGCAGGCGTGGTTCGGCCTTTTGGAGTAGGAGCACGGCTGGTAGGGGCCGATTACTGGATTATGATCGGCGTCAGTGCAGCGTTTGGCCTTATAGCCGTAGCCGGCAGGCGTACCATCAGGCGAACAGGCGCTACACTGCTGCTCTGCGGATATGCTGGATATATGATTTATCTGTTAGGCTATAGCTGATGAAAAGTGTTCGTTGATGCTTGATACTTGATGCTCGATGTCGTTGCGAGCGAGGCACAAACCAGCGTGGCAATCTTGGCCCTATTAACGATTCACGAATTACCAATCACCATCCTCTCTTGAAGGGCTATCCGCGGATTTGACTTAAACCACGGATTTGTTTACCCACAGAGGGCACACAGGACACGGAGAAAGAATCAATAGAAAGCTTGGGAGTATAGCGAATGCTGAAAAAGGTTATATTTCTGATTCTGTTCGTCCCTGTGCATTTGTTTTTGACGGGTTGGTTGGTGAATATAAGCCGGTGTGGGTACAGATCTTGCCTTTCATTTGGAACACCCTTATATGGGGCGTGTTTGTACTGGCCGTGTGGGCCTTCATCAGGCGCGTTTTCGGGACGAAAGGCAGCTCCGGCAAATTGGGCGGCGCTCAGCCAAGGGCCATTGGGGAACGGGATTAGGGACCTTACGTTTCGCCGTGCCCTTCCGGGCCGACACCTGGGGGGCGGTCCTTGCTGCCGAGCCTCTTCCACTCTCTTAATTCAGTTTTATCGTCACTCGTTTTTTCCATGATTTGGACCCGATCACAACTGTCATTTATGATCATATAGCCAGTGGCGCTGTATAGTTTGCCGGCAGTCAATAGACTAGTTTGTTGAGTATCGTCAATTTGTATTCTGTATCTGCCGGTCAGTCCCCTTATGGTACCATCGATTACGATATATCTGTCTTTGTATACCTTCTGTTGGCGTAAGAGGCCAAGAGATGGAAGAAAAGCTGAGGCCCATTTATCTTCCTCTTTTGTGTGAAGTTTTATTTGGAACGAGTTTGAGGCTTGATTTAGCTCGATTTTCGCTTCGCCCCAGGGAGTTTCCCACGGCGCTTCCCAGTCATCTTTGGCTATGGATCTGTCGCTAAGTGTGGCTTCCGAGTACTGGAGCCTGAATTCTCTTTCTTGTCTTGCTTCTTTGAGTAAGCGCTTCTCGGTTTTGTCCTCTTGCTCCTGCAAATCCTGGAGCTTCCGCGAGGCACTTCCGACCCTGGGGTTCACCTGAATTCCTTCGGTGGAAAGCTTGTTCGCTCCGTCTATGAGCTCTCTGGCATCATTAACAAAACCAGCATCCAGGTAGTTATAGGCTAGGTTGGCCATGGCGACCGTTTCCTTTTCTTCAGCAGACCTAAGGTAGCTCGCGATACTTTTGCCGTTCAGCTTAAGATTACCATAACATACGCCAAGGTTGTTGAGGGCGATTGGACTTGTTGTTATACCGATTAATTTCTTGTAGTGTAGAAGCGCTAGCTTTTCGTACCCCATATTGCTATAAGCATAGGCTGCGTTAAATCTGAGATCTGTATCCAGGGGGTCAGCGCTCAAGGAAGCCTCCGCGTAACAGAGAAAGTCCTCAAGTAGGTCTTCATCTTTTGCCATATATGCCATAGCGCTCAATATCTTGGCTTTTTGACCTTCAAGCTCAGGCTTTGCGAGTATTTGCTTAAGCATATGTGTAGCGCTCGAGTAATCATTGCCGCCAGCCAAACATGAACTCGCCTGGATATAGCAATCCACCGCTGACTCTCTTTGGGCTTCATCGTTAATATCATAGTGCTTCTCAGCGTGCAGGAACTTTTCTTTAGCTTTTTCGAACTCTCCCATTTGCTTATACCGGAGCGCAAGTTGCTTGATCAATTCCGGATTCGTGTCATTCTCGTTAACGATCGTTTCCAGTTTCTGAAATGCGCTCGCGTCACCTACTCTGTGCGATTCCCTGAGAACAACAGCGTGCCACAATAGCTTTTGACCACCATTTAGTTTTGGTTCAACCTCTTCATAAAATACCTTTTGTGCCTCTCTGTAGTTGTTCTCGGTGAACAACAACCGATAGACGTTGCTCAACAGTTCTCTTATTCCCTGCTCCGGCACACGTTCCTGCTCCTCTTTCAGTCTCTCGACCTCAGGCTGTTCAGCTTTTGGCTCTGCCTTTAGAGCTTGGTCAGTTTGTTTCCCAATCTCAAGTTCCAGTCCGTCGCGGCTGACTTTGGCCTTCGCTCGGTCTGACTCAGTGAATCGGTAGATAAGGCGCGCCAGAGGCCTTCGAAAGAGAATGAGACCAATAACAGCAGCTGAAGGCCACACTACTATTTTCAATATTGCGGTTACGATTTGCATGACGGATCCTTTCTAGCACCAGCGCCTTGGGCGTCAAGAAAATGCGCTTTTGCCCTGATTCCACGGAAACATCGAAAATCTTGGTCTGCAATGCCATTTTCTGATGTCCCGCATAATCTGTGCATCTATGAATAGTGTATATTAAACTCGGCAATCCGTCAACCTCAGGCCTGGACGATCTTCGACAAGATTTGTCCTACGGACGAGGGAATATGGCAACAGAATATGAGATCTCGAAGAAAGAATGTCGAACGATAGATGCTTTGATATGCAGAGCATACCGTACATTTCTTGCTCAATAGACGGGGGTAATCATGCCACAATTCTTGACTGACATAAGCCGTGAGAGCACAAGGGGAAAGTGCATTCGTCGCTCGTCGTGCCGATTTAGATGATTAGAGATTAGTGATTGCGCCACACGGCGGCGGATTCTCGCTGCGTTTCAATATTAGACCGTTGGATATGAGATTGCCGCGTCCGTCTACGGCGGTCTCGCAATGAGAGTTGAGAATAGATTCCTCGGTCCGCCAGAGGCGCACTCGGAATGACACTGGGTCGTTTGTGGTCAGTTACGAAGTCGAGGTAGTTCGCCGGCGGTTGCTTTGCGAGCGAGCACTACTTCTATTTCTCAACCTTTCCGGTGGCTGCCCACTCGACGCCGCGGACGATTATCCTCTGCACATTGGGGTTCATCAGGGCCTTGCCATCGTGGCCGAAGGCGTTGTGGACCGTGCGGCCTTTACCATAGTTCAAGGTGAAGACCAAAGGCTCGGTCTTTTTGCTCCATTCGGAGTAGGCCTCCACCAGCACGTTGATCTTGCCGGTCCCCTGCAGCTTGGCGTATAGCTCGTCGTCGGTCTTAAAGTTGCTCATCCCAGCGGTGATGGGATGTTCCTTATTGACCACCTTTGCCTCGAAGACGCCTCGCGGGCCATGGCCCGAAGTGCCCATTACCCATTTGCGGCCGCAAAGCTTGCCGAATTCCTCCCACTTGGGGAACGAGGCGGTGGCTAAGTGCTGGACGAAGAAACCCTTTCCGTTCTTGACGAAGTTCAGGAGGTTCTCCTGGGCTTGCCCGGGAATTGTGGGCCTGCGTTGGCTATAGATCGTAAAGACGATCACGTCGTACGCCTTCAGTGCGGTTTCCGATTCGAGGATCAGCGGATCTTCGCACACTCTGACGTCGAATTTACCCGACTTAACCAGCGCTTCCCGCGTGGTCTCGGACATCACCCGCCAGGGATGCGCCGACACGTCGTCGCCGGTAATCAGCAGGGCCCTAATCTGGGCCGGTCGGCGGGCCGCGTCGGCTGGGCTATAGAAACTCAGCGCCACAATACATATCAGAACCAGAACAAAAGCTAAACGCCGCATCTCATTTCTCCTTTCTGTCAAAAGACCAAAGTTTGTGTCCACCGTGAATCCCATCTGGAACAAAAATATATATAGGTGGTTCTTATGTTACAAAGACCATACCGTCCAATCCTTGAAAAATCAAGAGCTTTCATTAAATTTCAAAGTGCGTCCCGAATTTTCAAGCAATTTGGATTACTCCGGCAGATTAAATGGCGGACTTTTTGCTCTATCTACCTTTGTTCTTGGCCGACAAAGAGATGGCACGACAGAAATAAGTCCGGCTGGTGGAATCTAATAAGTTTTATTCCAATCGCCGGGCCCATTTGGGCCTTCATAGAACTTGGCTTTCTCAAAGGCACACCTGGAGCGAACCTCTATGGTTTACCGCCGGATGCTCGTCTTTGCGATGATTACGGAGCCCGCATAAGTCATGCCCGAGATGCACTTGTTCGTGATCCGCTTACAGAATCAGGGCCAGTCACGGACGATGGTTCCGTAAGAAATGCTTGGCGAGGCGCATAGGAGTGCGGGTGATACTATAGACTCAAATTCTCGATAACGTCTTCTAAGGACAGCTCTGCATAGCAAATGGCAGTGTCGGCGACGCCATAATAGATCTTGAGCTTTCCATCCTCGTAGAGCAAACCGCAGCTAAATACAACATTTCCGAAAAAACCTTCGATTTCATAGTCGGCTTGCGGCTCAAGAATTGGCTTCTCCGACCTTGCGATGACCCTCCACGGCTCGTGACTATCCAGCAGCACTGCCCCAAGGCAATAGCGATTGTCTCGGTCTGCACCGTGGTAAACCTCTATCCAGCCTTGTTCAATCTTGAAAGGTACAGCACTTGCGCCGATCTTTTTTTCATCCCAGTAATCCTGGCGAAGACCCATCAGGTGGCGATGATTTCCCCAACAGACAAGATCGTGAGATTCCGCGAGCCAGACCTCATTTCTTCCAAACAGAGGTGAAGTAGGTCTATGGAGGGCATAGTACTTACCCTCGATTCGTTCAGGGAAAATCGCCACATCCTTGTTCTCGGGACAGAAGATGACCCCGCGCCGCTCAAATGTGCGAAAATCCTTCGTGGATGCCAAGCAGGTTGTCACGCCGAGAGGGCACACCGCAACGTAGTTGACGTAGTATGTGCCGTCAATGAAGCTGATTCGGGGATCTTCGATGCCGAAGGTCTCAAAGTCGTTTGCCGGGGCAATAGCAGGGGTCTCTTCAATCTCAAAGTTAATGCCATCTTTGCTGCGTGCAAGCTTCAAATGGGAGATCGACGTTAAGTATGTTCCACTCGGCGTTATGATTAGCCTGGGGTCTGAAAAATCGTTTGTCGGGTCAGTCTTTGAGAATTCCTTTACGGCTATGTCGTCCGCGGCAACGTCGTAAACAGCGGTCAAGACAACCTCGGGACATTTGCTAATCGGCCTTTCCGCCACTCGAAGCAGCAGAATGACTTCGTCTCCAAAGCGAGCAACGCCAGCATTAAAGACGCCAACAACCTCAAAGTCATCTCTGGAAGGTTTGACGTTCTTCGGCTCAATTATGGGATTTTTCGGCGAACGAAATAGCGACACTTTACAACTCCATTAGTCTAAAATCTCACATCAATAGGCCCGGCGCCGCTGCTGGGCACGTTAGTCCTTTGCCAGTACGACCGAATGCGACAAGCACAATACTTCTATCGACAATTGTGTCCATCCGTGTTTACAATAGCTCACGCTGATTTGGGCAGTTGTACAACTTTGCTGAACAAAGCAGTCCGTAACTCCAGCATCGAATTGGCACCACGCCTGCTCCAACGCATCCCAGAAGCTTTCAGCCTGAACTGTACTACACTTTTGCATGAACTCTCTACCGGACCACTGTCTATCTTCAAACCTTCGGCTGGAACGATGGGGGCAGGTGGGATTCTGAGATTGGGTCCATTCGACGCTGCTCAGGACAAGCTTGATTGGATTTATTCCCCATAGGGGCTGATTTGCGTAATCCGTTGTCATAAAAGACTTTGTATTCATTTTGGCTTTTCGGAAATTGGCTTTGTTTGGGTTTGTTTTGGGTTTGTTTTGGGTTTGTTTTCCGGGAGTCTCCGGAGGGGCTGATTTTCGTAATCCTTTGTGGTAAAGAAGGTTGCGTTCATTTTACCTATTTTGAAATTGGGTTTGTTTTGCATAAAAGGGGCGATTTGTAGAGAACATTCGACATTTGTCGAATGTGCCTTATAGGCACGTAAGTAGTTCATTAATCGCGGATTTCGCTGATTAAGCAGATTTTTTAGCCACAAAAATGCACAAAATGCACAAAGAAACAGAGGGATTGAGCGAATCTTAAAAAGCTTGTGCATGAATAGGGCCCTTTCTTACTGATTATTGATATTTGACTTGGGCGGCTTGCCCGATTCGTGCGGTTCTCCGCTATATCCGGCGCCTACTCCGCCAAACGAACGGCGGACAAGTGGCGGTTTATATTTGCTTAGCGGCAAATATGTGGGAATTTTAGCATATTTTCAAACAAAAGTCAACAGAAAAGGGCAAAAATTGGCCACAGAGGACACAGAGAGCACAGAGGAATAATCAATAGTCGGATTGGCCGCGGGGACAGGGAGGACGCAGACAGGAGTGAGTCTTGAGTTCTTAGTGCTTAGTTTTGAGTTTGTGTTGCAACGGATGGCGCGGAGGAATATGGCCACGAATCCACACGAATCAACACTGATTGACACGGATTTTTGGGGCCACAGAGGGCACAGAGGCCACAGAGAAATAGTCAATAATCAGATTGACTGGCGTTTGCTTGGGAAATTCCGAAATTTGCAGTTGACAGGGACCTCAATGGCTGATAGGCTTAATACTGGAGCGCGACTTAAGTCTGGAGATAGAACTTTTGAGTCAAAATTCTAAGCACTAAATCCTAAGTTCTAAACAATATCGAATGTTCTCCGCAGGATGATGCCTTACGGCAAAAAGAAGAAATGTGGCTGTGCGGATTGCAGGGAAATATCAGGGACGTCGGGCAGAGGGGTGTTATACTGGCACTCAGAGAGGTCCGGAGTGTTATACGGAAACCATATATACATAGTTAGGTATCAAATCAAATAAAGGAGTTTCATTATGACCAGAAACACATGGCCGCGAGATCAATACACTGGTGTGGGTGGTGGGTTGTACACCGGAGTTGGCGGTGGAATGTATACGGGAGTTGGCGGTGGCGCATATACTGGAGTTGGGGGTGGAATGTACACAGGTGTCGGCGGCGGGATGTATACCGGTGTAGGTGGTGGGTTGTACACCGGAGTGGGTGGTGGATTATATACTGGAGTTGGCGGTGGGTTGTACACCGGAATCGGAGGTGGATTATACACTGGTGTCGGCGGTGGATTATATACTGGCCCGGGTGGTGGTATGTATACCGGGGCATGTAGTGAACCATATAGAAGCAACATTCCACCATGGCCCGTCTTCATCGCATATCTTGAAGAAAACGGTTACCAAGAATTTGCAGAGCTCATCCGTTCGCATATGCCATAACATTATGGTTTCTTCCACTGAGCATTTAAGTGAGGGAATTAAAGGTGTACGTTACATTTTTCGATGAGTTGTGCTTTTTACTGATAGGTTTTGATAGAGGACAGCGGGTGGGCTGAATTATTGCGGAGCTTTGGGACGCAGACATGGGCGGGAATTAAGTATGGTGTCCACGGAATTATGCGCAGTTTGAGCATTTTTCGCTTATTGCTTTAGCGAATTAGGCCGATAAGATGATAGTATGGGAATTGTAGTGAGATACGCCATCTTTGACTCGCACCGGAGCTGTAGGTAAGTGTGTTCAATATGACTAGTAATAGTCGTATATGTGAAGTGCCAACCAACAAACAGAGTAAATCAACTCGGAATTGAGAAATGCTAAGCAAATTTGCCAGACTATCCTTGGTAAGCACAGCATTGGCGCCAATTCTTCTGACACTTTGGTTTATTGATCTTAGCAAGGATTGGATGTGGTCTGGTGGGATCTTTTTCTTAGCTGCAGCACTTGCCTTAACGCTTATTTGTTTGGGGTTATTGTCGCTTTCGAAGTCCAAACTCGAAAAACTGCCTGTGGAAATCAGTTCAGTAAAAACAGCAGACAGAGAAATTGGCGGATTTATTATAGTCTATTTGTTGCCACTAGTAAATGAATCAACATTGAGCCATTTGCGTTGTAAGCATTTTCTGCTCGAATGCAAAGACCGAATCGAGTTGAAAGTGCCATTTTAACCGCTACCCCAAGTTCAGACATCAGTTCAGCCAGTGT
>DAOWID010000020.1 GCA_030641115.1 Planctomycetota bacterium
CTGTGCTCGGAGGAAGGGTGGTAGAGAGGCTCTTGTACGAGGAGCCTGGCACGGGGAAGAAGGCTGAGAAAGCGGAGGAGATACCTTTCTACAATGTTCAAAAACGGGTTGTCTTAGCTAGTAACGGCCTGATTGACCCCACAGAAATCGCCGACTACATCGCCCAAGGAGGTTACAGCGCTGTTGCAAAGGTTATATCCTCGATGACACCGGAAGAGCTGATCTCGGAGGTGGAAGCGGCGGGACTTCGAGGCCGTGGCGGCGGGGGCTTCCCAACCGCCCGCAAGTGGCGTTCCTGCCGCCAAGCCGAAGGCTCACCCAAATATGTCATCTGCAACGGTGATGAGGGTGATCCCGGTGCTTTTATGGACCGCTCCATCATGGAGGGCAATCCTCATTCCGTCATCGAAGGCATGCTCATCGGGGCGTATGCCATTGGTTCGGAACAAGGCTATATATATGTTCGCAATGAATATCCCCTTGCCGTCGAACATCTGAAAACAGCGATCTCACAAGCTCGCCAAATAGGCCTGCTCGGTCGCAAGATTCTTGGCAGTCCGTTCTCTTTCGATATCCAGATAAACCGTGGCGGTGGGGCATTTGTCTGCGGTGAGTCCACAGCGCTGATGGCTTCGTTGGAAGGGCGACCTGGCGAACCCAGAGCAAAGTACGTCCATACCGTCGAAAGCGGTCTTTGGGAAAAACCTACCAACCTTAACAATGTTGAGACCTGGGCCAATGTTCCACACATCATAAACCGTGGCGGGCAGTGGTTCGCCGGCATCGGAACGGAGAAGTCCAAAGGGACGAAGGTATTCAGCCTGGTTGGAAAGGTCGTAAACACCGGGCTTGTCGAGGTCCCAATGGGCATCACACTGCGGCAGATCGTTGACGAAATCGGCGGCGGGATAGCCGGCGGCAAGCGTTTCAAGGCGGTCCAGACCGGTGGGCCGTCCGGGGGATGTATACCGGCTGAACACCTTGATGTCCGAGTGGACTTTGACGAGCTAACCAAGCTGGGTTCCATGATGGGCTCTGGCGGCATGATCGTCATGGATGAGGACACATGCATGGTCAATGTCGCCAAGTACTTTACCAATTTCCTCCAGAAGGAATCTTGTGGCAAGTGCACCTCGTGTCGTGAAGGTGTGTCTCAGATGCTGCACATTCTCGAACGCATAACGAAAGGAGCCGGACAGGTCGGTGACGTCGAAAGGCTTGAGGAACTTGCGCAGCTCCTGGAAGGAACAGCTTTGTGTGCGCTGGGCAAGACCGCTGCGAACCCAACTCTCTCAACGATACGCTACTTCCGTGATGAGTACGATGAACATATTTTGCAACAGCACTGCCCGGCAAAGGAATGTCGCGGCCTATTCCGTTACGAGATCGACGCCGAGGCCTGCACGGCTTGTGGTATATGTCTGAAAAACTGTCCGGAGAATGCGATTACCGGCGAAAAAAAGGTCCCCCACGTTATTGACCAGGAAAAGTGCACACGCTGCGGGACGTGCTGGGAGAAGTGTCCCTTCACCGCGGTAATGAAAGTGTAAAGAAGGTGAGCCGATGCCTACGGTAACGATAGATGGTCGTAACATAAGGGTCGAGAAAGGCGCGACAATTCTTGACGCTGCCAGGAAGGCTGGAATCTGGATTCCGACGCTTTGCTATCACCCGGCCGTATCGAGCGACGCATCGTGTCGACTCTGCATGGTGGAGCTTGATCGCGGCGACTGGAGGCAGCTCGTTACGTCTTGCAACTACCCGGTTCGGCGGGACATCACCGTTTACGTCTCAAGTGAACGGGCTCAGCAAGCCCGTCGTGGAGTCATGCAGCTTCTACTTGCAAGAGCGCCGGAAAGTGAGGAGCTAAAGGCGTTGGCTGAGCGTATGGGTGTCCAGGGAACTCCTTACCCGAACGTCACCGAGAGCCAAAGAAATTGCATCCTGTGTGGTTTGTGCGTGCGTGTGTGTGAGGAGGTAATCGGGTGTGCGGCTATTAGCTTTGCCGGACGCGGCGTGGAGCGGGTCGTAGCGGCTCCTTTCCGACAACCTTCAGATGATTGCATCGGCTGTGGTGCCTGTGCCGCTGTCTGTCCGGTCGGAACCATCAAAATCAGGCTCCATGAGGACGAACAAGAAATCGAGATATCCCCGTTCAAATCACGCAGGAAACTGCTGACCTGCGAGCAATGCGGGGCGCCTATCGTAAGCACGGTCGTTAGTGAATTGGCCGTGGACAGAGTACAAATGCAGTTCGGCCAAGCCAAAACAGACCTGACTGAATTCCGTGAGCGTGTTCGCCTCTGTCCGAAGTGCAGAAGATCAAAAAGTGCCACGCGATTCGGAACTGTCATGGCTTAATTTGCAGACTTAACTGATTACTGAGGTGTTTTATGGATCCGAAAAAACGTAGTAATGACAAAGCATCGCAGCAGATGCTCAAGCATGCGGATGAGGCAGGTTTGGAAACGGCCTGGGACAGATTTGAGCAACAAGAACCACAATGTGGCTTTGGTAAACTTGGGGTGTGTTGCCGGATTTGCACCATGGGGCCTTGCCGAATTGACCCATTTGGGCAAGGGCCGCAGTTCGGTGTTTGTGGCGCAACCGCGGATACGATTGCGGCGCGAAACTTGGTGCGAATGATTGCCGGCGGCGCTGCGGCGCATTCCGACCATGGCCGTGACGTTGCGCACACATTCAAAATGGCGGTCGAAAGCGACAGTTGCGATTATGTAATCAAGGACGAGCTTAAGTTGAGGGAAGTCGCAGCAAGATACGGCATCAAGATTGAAGGCAGAGACACAAAGGAGATCGCCAGCGACCTATCTGACGTGGTTATGGCTGAATTTGGCAAGCAGGAAGGAACACTTGTCAGTGCAGCGGCTTATCCGCCACCCGCCAGGCAGAAGGTTTGGCAAGAATTCGGTGTAACTCCTCGTTCGATTGACCGTGAAATTGTTGAGATTATGCACAGAACACATGTAGGGGTGGGTTCGGACTATAAGAATCTCATGAAACAGGGCATTAGAGCGTCTTTATCTGATGGATGGGGTGGGTCGCTTATAGCGACAGAGCTTTCGGACATCTTGTTTGGGAGTCCCTGGCCGATTCGATTCAGCGCCAATCTCGGCGCGCTTGACGCCAAGCAGGTCAATATAGTCGTACACGGTCACGAGCCGACCCTGTCAGATATAATTCTGGCGGTATCGCAGGAACCCGAACTTACAAAAATGGCCGAAGACAGAGGCGCCAGAGGTATCAACATTATCGGTATGTGCTGCACAGCAAATGAGATATTGATGCGTCATGGGATACCGGTTGCGGGCAATTTTCTGCAGCAGGAATTGGCGGTAATGACCGGCGTGGTGGAAGTAATGCTGGTTGATGTGCAGTGCATTATGCCCGCACTCGGGTCACTATCCGGCTGTTTTCACACCAAGCTGATCACCACCTCCCCCAAGTGCAAAATCGCTGGAGCAGAACACATTGAATTCCACGAAGACAGGGCAGTGGAAATTGCGAGGGAGATCATCAAGATCGCCATTGAGAATTTTGCAAACAGAAAAGGCAAAGCTAAGATTCCGAAGGTAACGGAGCGCGGAATTGCGGGCTTTACCACGGAAAATATTTTTTATCATCTCGGTGGCCGATTCCGTGCCAGCTACCGCCCACTAAATGACAATATTATCAACGGGCGAGTTCGCGGTGCCGCTGGAGTGGTGGGCTGCAATAATCCGAAGCAGGTACACGATTATGGTCACCTTACAATGATAAAGGAACTTATCAAGAATGATGTTTTAGTAGTGAGCACAGGTTGCAGCGCAATTGCTGCTGCTAAGGCCGGACTGATGAGACCGGAGGCAGCGGCAAAATATTGCGGCAAAGGGCTGGCCGAGGTCTGTGAGACTGTAGGTATACCGCCGGTGCTTCATGTTGGCTCCTGCGTGGATAACAGCAGGATTCTGACGGTTGCGGCAAACATAGTTGCCGAAGGGGGACTTGGCGAGGACATCTCAGATTTGCCTGTCGCGGGGGCCGCACCAGAATGGATGTCGGAAAAGGCGGTCTCCATCGCAATGTATTTCGTTGCTTCAGGGGTCTATACTGTTATCGCTGAGCCGCTGCCGGTCCTCGGATCTCCAAATCTAACGCGCTATCTAACAGACGAGATTGAAAAGGATATAGGCGGCAAATGGGCCTTTGAGCGAGACCCCCTCAAGGCCGCCCACATGATGATTGAGCATATTGAGAGCAAACGCGACGCCCTTGGAATAAACGTTGAGAAAGAACGCAAGCTCTACGATATGGAAGACCGGCGAGCTTTAGCTCTGGATTAAAAGTCCGGATAAACTCAACTTAAACGCGAATCTCATAAAAGTCACCACACACCTACCTGGAGCTTCTCGTTCGAGAGCCCATGAAGATCATCTTGGTGTAGCAGCTGAACCAGGCCCATACAGAACGGGGGCTGTCAACAAGGACGCCCAGTGAGGGGCAAGGAGCTCTGGCTAGTAAATAACCCGTACATACCATGTCGCTATCTGAAAGAATCTACCAATATCACGCTAGCGCTCTGGGCCCATGCGCAGGACGGTCCCGTTATTTAATGAGAGGTACAACTGCCCGTTCGCCGCGATCAGTCCGTCGAATACGGGCGGAGCCTCCAGTTTGTGTTCGGCCAGCACGCTGCCGTCTGAGACTGAAAAAACGCGGAGCGCGGCTCCCTTGCGACCTTCAAAGGCGGCCATCGGATCGTCGGGGTCCACGACATCCGGCGGACCGGCAACGAACAGGTGCCTGCCGGCCAGAACCATACCGCGGATGCGTATCGGCACCCACTTGAACCATGCCGGAGGTTCCTTCCTCGTAAACCCAATCCCCTTGGGAACGCCGCGAGTATAGTCGACCAGAACGGGCTCGTTGTCATTCTCATCTGCAAAGAGCAGGTAACCCTTCTTGCCCGGAGTGAAAAGTGGGCTCTGGAGATTTCTCGATGGATATGCCTGTACGCCATACGTTCTCTCAGCACCGACGACAAGCAATTGTCCGGTCTTAGAGGCGCGATGCGCGATATAGAAGCCGGGCCAAGTGGCCGAGTACATCCAGAACGTGCGGTTGAACCATGAGTCGTCGAGGAAGCCGCTCGTGGAGAAGACATGCAGCCCCATATTTCGATCTCCCATGCTGGCACCGCCGTATCTCTTCTGATAATCCTCCATCATTTCTCTGTGTACTCTCCACTGCCAATCGTGCTGCACCTTCTCATATTCTTTCTGAGACTCCATATTCTCGACGAATGGCTGATTCATCAAATCCATGGCAACTGTTTTGTTGTCCGGATCAGGCATTACGTATGGGACTTGCTGTCTGGCGAGCGTGTGATCGAATTTGTACTGTCCCAGGTAGATGTAGTCGGCCTCGCTCACGAGAATGTCCGAATTTGTGCCCTCCATGTGGTACGCCGGAACGAACGCTTTGTTCTCAGCATCCTTCCTCGTCCTTGCCCACGTGTCCAGGCACGTTTTATAAACAACCTTGCCAGTCTTTGGATCGAGCCCGAAGATCCGGATGCCGCCGTCAAGATATGTGGAGCGGCCTGCCGTGCAGTAGGCAACTCCATCCTTTACCAAAACACTTCCATGCACACGCCAGGGGGATTCCAACTGGCCAAGAGCGACGATCCGCTGGTCCGAAGGCGCTGCCAGGAATCGCCAGAGCAGTTCCCCGTCCGACGCCCGCAGACAATACACGCCAGCGTCGGCGCAGCCGAAGAGAACCAGCTCGCCATAGATGGTCGCCGGAGAATCAATCCGACCGCCAGCGGTATAATGCCAGAGTCTGCGACCGTCCTGGGCGCCAAATGCGTAGAGCGTTTGCTCGTCCTTGGCAGCCACATACACCCGATCCCCGGAGACTGTCGGTGGCGTCAGTCTCCCCGGCAAGCGCACGCGCCAACGCGGCGAAACCTGCGGCGGAACATCGCAAACGGTCGCGCCGCTGCGCCGTGCGTCATGACGGTAGGTCGGCCAATCATCATCGCAGCCTTGCCTGGACGCCGCCAATTCCTTTGCCTGCTCGTAAAACCTTCCGCGCTCGAACCGCCCGGCTGGCGACAACTTTGGGATCGGATCGCCGTCGGAGGCCGCTGGAGCAAGAACATTGAAGCCAGTCAGCTTGGCGCCGGGATAGCAGAAACATGGGTTTGGGGGGACATAAAGCAGACCATTGCACGGCATGATGCCGTATCTGCATGGACCCCGAATCCAGTCGTTCTGCGTATGGGCCGCGCCTGTTACACTGATGAACTCTGCGCCCCGGTAGGGCGTGATGATGAAGTTCTCGGTAGCCTTGCTTTGGTAGCAACGTGGGTGATGGCCCGGCGTGAACACGTCGGACGTGTCCAGTCTTGTGGTCACTTTCCCCGTCTCCTGGCTGCGCCCGACGATGCGCTGCCCTTCCCAATGCCACAACTGTTTATTTACGGCAAAAAGTTCGTTGCGACTCACACGCACATTTACAGCCCAGATCCTTTTGCCTGTGCTTGCGAACAACGCCTCAAGCTCCTGCTTGCGCAGCAGAAAGATGCGATCATCGTGAACCACAAGCAGCGAGACGGGAGACTTACTTGGTGTGCGCCAGAGTTCCTCACCATCGCTCAGCCTCAGGCATGACAGCCACTGACCATCCCGGTAGAAAACTCTACCGTTCTGCGTGGCCAATGAGAACGGCTGGATATTCCCGTTTGATTCCCATAGTTTCGTGCCGGTCTTTGTATTAATCGCCATGACAATATTCTTGCCCTTGCGAAGTACGAGAATACCTTGAGCATATCTTATCTCCTCCGTCCCTCTGGTTCCGTCGTAGGTGGCCAGGCTTTCACCCGTAGCCGCATCGAGGACCGATAAAGGAGCATCGTATCCAAGTGTCACAAAAAGCCTGTCTCCGTGCGCGACCACACGTCTTGGAATCGTCCGGGGGATACTCCGCAGCGCCCGATTCCTCCACTCGCCAGAGCCCCATTTCACCAACGGGCGCTTCCACAACAACATCCCATTGAAGGCATCGCGGGCGATCAATATCCATTTTTCCGGTATTGAGGCAGGCGTCACGCCGGTGAGGCCCTCATCAAAGATGTAGAAAAGCCGTCCGTTTGCGGACACCATCGCGCACAGACTCGAATTGAACTCGTGGCTCCGGGACCAGAGAGGATCACAAACCCATTTCAAGCGACGAGGTGGTCCTACCCTCGTATCGTGAACCACAGCGTTGTTTGATGCGTCATGGAGAAAATGGCTCCACTCGCCTATGTCGTCTGGCCAGGGCTTAACAGTTTTCCTCCATCCACCGTTTGTCCTAATGTATGCCACGCCGCCAGGGACGAGAATCCGCATCACCTCCTCCATGGAAACGTCACCAAGGTTTTCCGACACCACAAGATTCACAATATCTTCGACATAGGGTAGGCAATTCTCTCTTAGTTGCTCAACTGATACCTTGCCGTAAAGGCCGAGGGACTTGATATACTGCCTCGCTTCTTGTACGTTCTTGCCCTCAATGTCCAAACCATGGACGAGATAGCTGTCGCTTGCACGCAGTGCGGCAGTGAGCCTCCCATCTCCACAGCCAATGTGGACTAATAATCCGCCCTTAATGCCTGTCGCCTCCAGGATTTTCCTTGCCCTTGATTTGTGTCCGGCCGTCCGAGATAGTGCCAGTGGCGATATGCATAATACACACACAAGAATCGAAAACATCGTACAGATCGACGTTCGTTTCGTCATGTGGTCTCCTTTCTGTCAAAGTACAAGGCTTCTGCAAAATTGCAGGTTAGGCATACTTTGACAAGAAAAAATCGTTTTTTGATTTTTTCTTGTTAAACAGTAAGTTCTTCTCTAACAAATAGTTAAGCGAGCATTTAAGAAAATCAATCCGCCGCCGGCGGACTTAAATAATATATGCCTAACCTGCAATTTTGCAGAACTCATTCAAAGTACCGTATCAGCAACTTGTGACCCCATTGTAGTGGATAGAACCCTTCGAGACAAACGAATCACCTCCCCCTTCTTCTCCTATCCCTCATCATTGCCCTATCTGGAGGAGGAAGGTTGAATTATGCAGGCAGACTTCTTAGAATGTTAGAGAAGAGGCTCAGTCCCGACGTGTCGGGATAGCTGAGCAAGTAGATCCAATATTATATGGGAAATGTCAGATTACCGTGTAGGATGATGTCATGAGTGCAATTAATAGTATTTCATTACGTACAATGTGTTTGGTGTTTTTCGGTCTCTCAGTGATCTCCTTTGCCCAGTTTCTTGAAACGGGTAAGCCTGTCTTTGGGATTCGCTGCAGCCTGTTGTCGTTTCGCTACAACAAAAACAAAAACTCATTATATGCGCATTTTGATTTCCGCAATAAGGACGGCGGTTATGCCACTTCATTGTTTGGTGAATCATGGAAAGGTCACTATGGTCATCACGGCAAGGAAAGCGAAGACCTGCGTCGCCTCTATGTCAACAGTATATTCTGGGCTGTCGGCCTGGAGTCCATGATTCCCGAAAAGGCGGATGTCAGTTATGTCGGCAAGGAATGGAAAGCATCCCCTTTCGGTGGCGGGAAGTTTCACAAAGGGCTCAAGCCCGGGGACTTTGCAGTGAAGGCTGAAAAAGTTCAGGCCGGCTTCTTTACTCCCGGGCGTGCCGGTAAGATGTGGGATACATGGATATATTACCACGATGGCAAATACTACATGTACTACCTGGCCGGATCTAGTGGGCATTGGGATGGACACGAACTGGCGA
>DAOWID010000401.1 GCA_030641115.1 Planctomycetota bacterium
GCACAAGTCCGCTCATCACTAAAATTCCAAAGGACCCGTCCCCGGTTCAGTCCAAAAGAGCATTTGTGTCGGCTACGCGACACAAAAACTCTTAATATCTTCTCTTAATATCTTCAATGTCCAAGTTCAAAAAGCGCACCTGTATACCCATTCTCGGAAGCGTAGAACTGTTTGAGGTCAGCCCACGCTTCTGGGGTCAAGAGCTAAAAACCACTGGGATTAGCAGGTCCTTTTTTGGGCAAAAAAATGAGGCTCACACGACTCGTTGACTATTTCTTAGGCAGTCGCTACTCTTCTCTCCCTGATTTCTTTCTTTTCTCGGCATAGACGATTGGAAAAAAGCAGGCCTTGATGTGTATGATCCCAATACCGTCAACGATTAAGTCATTGCCAGTCGCTAACCGAAAGTACTTTCATATGCCAGCGAGAACTCATTGGCCAGGCGTGGGGACTGCTGCTTCCCAGTTGTTAGGGTCGTTGCCATACCGATCGGGTGCGATTCTGCCGAGCGATGCGCCGCCGCCGTCGGCCGCTGTCGGCCAGAGGTCCACGCCTCCCGGCTCATTCTGTGGATGCGAACCGTCACTGTAATTGACTCTGTCGGCGCGGATGTAATAGCGCGTGCCGGACACATTCTCGTCCCCGGGCACAGAAAGCTCCAGCTTCTCCCCGCTGTTGTCCAGCGACCCGTTGTAAGGCCCGCGGACCAACACTCCGAGCGGCGGCAGCCCGTACTTTGCCATATAGGCAGTCAGGTCCTTCGCCACTAACAAATACCCGCCCGCCGGTATCGTAACGCCGGGACCCGACGGGAACGTATAGTCGATACCGTCCGTGAACTTCCACGGCTCGCCTGCATCGGAATCATATAGCGTCACCTCCTCCGGCCCCATGTTGTACAGTTCGATATACTCTTCGCTCTGATTGCCGGATTCGGGGTTGTACATAATCTCGTTGATAACAATAGGTCCCACCTTCGGATAAGCATTAGCCGAGCCCTTTGTAGTATGGTCCATCAAAACAAAATTAAAGTTGCCCGTGCTGCTCTTGAAATATCTGCCGAACGATTCACCTCTCGGCGACGCCCCGAAATCCTCCATATCTCTGTAGCCTAACAAAACCCCGCCCTCGGCAGCACTCAAATACACGCATTCACCATTCTTACTCAAACGAAAGCCGACTAAACGCCCGGCGTCCGAGCTGGCCGGGCCGAAATTTGCATCTTCAGCAAGGACCAGATATTCGTTCGCCTTGAGCGTCGTCCTCTCGGCTATCCTGTATTTCTTCAGGACCGAACCACTGTCGCTGAGGTACCAGCCCCCAATGTCAATGGTAGTCTCAGTAGTGTTACATAATTCAATCCAGTCCGGTGACGTATCGTGCGAATGAGCCAGGACCTCGTTAATAACCACGGCGCCGGGATTTGGAACAATGCCGCTGTCATCCTGTCCCGGCGAGCCGCTGACGTATACACTTGCCCGCCAGAAGTTCTTTTCGTCCCAACTGTCAAGGTCGGGACTATTGACGTCCCTTATCGTAAGAGAGAACCCTTCGCCGTCCGTATTGTAGTACCAATCGTCGTCGTACCCGAACTCTAAGATCGTACTGCTCGTCAAATCCTCCAGATTCATCTTCTCGCCTGCGTTGCCGAGGCTGCCCGTATAAGCCTCCGGAGCGATATTCATCCCGCTCATATCGTATCGTGAGGCAAAGGCATCGCGGTTCTTGAGAATCAGGATGTGCTCGCCCGCCCCAAGATAGAGATTGGCGCCGGTGGCAAACTCATAATATACCCCGCTGGTCAGCTTGACTCCGTCGAGCCGAAGCGCGCCGGTCCCGATATTCTTCAACTCGATGTATTCATATTCTTCTTCGTTGTAGGCCCCGCCGTGTCCCGGGTGATACATAATCTCGGTTATCCTCAGATAACGCTGCTGGTCGCTCGGAGTGCTTCTGTAGCGCAGGCTGTCGACCATCACACCCCGTTTGTTCACTAGCTCAATCGTTTCGCCCCAACTGGACAGATGCCCCTTGTAATTGCCCTGCACGAATCGGCCTTCTTCGCCCTTGGGAGAGATGAGGCGGTTCTTGAAAGCGGGTACGTTCGGAGAAATATACATTGACTGACCCGGCAGTATTACCGTGCCAGGTAGAAATGTATGTTCGACGGCACCTGTGATCCGCCAGCCGGAGATGTCAGCCGCGAAGGAATGGGGATTTACAAGCTGGATGTATTCCTCGTCCTGGTTGCGAAAAACGGGATTGTAGTCTATTGCCCCGATGCTAATGGTAAAACTATCAGGTTGAGCGTTTGGGATGATTCCGCCGTTGTTTACAGAATTTGTGACGTACAGAAAGTTTCTGCGCGCGGGTATGTATGTACTGGTCAGCAAAAGTACGCCTGCATCGAAATTCACCTGTGGAAATCCCCTGTACGAGGAGTTGTTGGTGAAACCCCATATTGCACGGTCGAGATTGGCTTCGGGTCTTATGGCAGACTGTAACAGGCTTATTCTGCTTTCAAATCCTCGCTCTGAGGCGGGGACAGAAGCAGGTTCAAGGAATTCGTCCATCAAGGTTCTGAGTCTTCGCAAAAACATAGTTTTGGCCTGCGGCGTATTGTAGATTGCCCTGAACAAGCGATTGTTGGAACCGTAGAGGACGCTCTTGTTGGTAACGATACTTGTACCCATCCAGACGTTCCCCCAACTTAGATCGCGGTCCCACGGGAAAACGTACCACTCGCCCTTGTGTTCATCAAGGTGCATATAGTAGTTTTTGTGAGCGTGGTCTGTTTCTCCGACGATAACACTGGTTGCAAGATAACTGATAACTTCGGGAATGTTCAGGTTGTCGAAGATGTAATTGCCGAGCGCCGTTCCGGACAGATTCAGCCCGTTGACCAAATCCACCATAGGCGCATAGTCTGAGTTGTTTTTAAGTTCAAAATCATACGCGTTGTCGAAAAGAGTCTGATTGATCGCCGCCTTGTAAAGAGGCCCGTCCGCCAGGAGACCGTGGCGTTCGAGGAATCGCCGGTCAACCTGTTCCACAAAAATGCCAAGGCTGTGGAATGCGCCATTCTGCTGGACGCGCATGTGATATGTGTAACAGGAAGGGACGCCGCTGTCACGCAATAGATCCTGAGAGAGCTTCTCTCTCATATAGCTCGTATCGGCATATCCTGCATTAACATTTGCTTCCTGTACCCTGATCTGGTCGGGAGCGAATCTGAAGTGGTATCCTTCGTTGAAAATGAACTTGTGATTCTTTTTTTCAAGCCACGCACTTGTCCCGCCCCTGATCCTGACGAAAACGTTATCATAAAACTCACCATCATAATAGACCGATGCCCTTGTACCGCCTCTCGTATCTGCTACAGGCGCGTTTTGAACAAACCAATGCAGGATGGGCAATTGACTGGTTAAGCTCGGATCGCGTATTACGGTCCCGTAATACTGAGGCGAATTGTCGGCATAAGGAAACAACGGATTGCGAGAGACCTGGTTCTGGACGTCGTCGCTCGTGACATACCAGCGGACCATTTGCCCGGGTGACGATACGCTCGCGTGTATGGTCGCGCCGTACACCGCATCGGCGGCTTCGCCGTCGTCGTGCGCGCCGTCGTCATGCATCGCAACAGATGTTTCGCTGCCGTACATTACGCGATAATGCAGCGTCACGGACTTGGCCGGCTCGACGGTCTGCCTGATCTCAGCCGTGATTTTCAGATCATCATTGTCTGCGGGCTGGGGCGGGTCCTTGGTGACGTTGTAAACGGCCGGCCCGAGACTTCTCATGGTCCCGCCGTTAGCCGCCCACGGCGAGGGGGCCATAAAAAACCCCTCCAACATCGCGTTGCCGTCAATAGTCTCGAATTTGCCTGCGACCAGCTTCGGCAGTATTAGCATGTCCGAACTGCTCGTCTGCCAGTTCAGCCCGTGAATTGCAAGCACATTGTCGCCGGTCCGAAGCAGATTTCTGTATTTGGTGATATCGTGCGGCTCGAAAACATGCGCGTCCGCTTCGGTGCAATTGGCCGTAGAGCCTGAGTTCCAGCTCAGGCTGTCCACGTTGGCCAGTGCGCTCGCCCCGCGAAGCAGGTTGCCGTTGAGATAAGCCGCAAAGCCGTCGTCCCGTTTCATGTAAAGCGTCAGCCTGTCAAAATCCTCAAGCTCCGTAATCGTGAACGGAACGCGTACGTAAACCGTTTCGTTATTCCCTCGCATCTCGATCACGCTGAGCTTGATGAGATAATTGTAATCCCTCGCCGCGTCGTATCCCACGCCGGTCGTGCCACTCTTCCAACCCGAATCGTCGAATTGCACCTGTGTCCAGCTCACGCCGAGCGTCCCGTCGCCGGGAATAAGCGCCTTCGCCGGCGCGTACTCGGGCACCAGCACCATATCGATGCTCAGCCCCGCTTTGTCACTGAGCCCGTATGAAATATCCATGTATTGGGGCGGGTATTCATTGTAGTCATGTGCTATTGTTTCTCCGTCCGGATAAACAAGCGCCAGAAACTCCCCGGCCGCCCGCAGTTCGAAATTCGTGTGCAGCTCGCTGTCGGGATCGCGCCGGTTCTTACCCGAGGCAAAAATCACCTTGTGCTCGTCCGCCCCGATCTCAACCGTCGGAAACTCCCATTTGTCGAGATTATTGACGTTGTCCGTGAGATACCAACCTCCAAGATTGACTGGCTTTGAAGTCGGATTGTGAATCTCGATCCAGTCCGAGCTCTCTTTGTCTTCGTCTTCAAGCGTATCATCGTTCGAGGCCATGAACTCGCTCAGGACAAGACTTGTTCCTTTGGCCCCCCAATTCTCTGCAAGCAGCGAAAAGTCGACGCTGTTGACACCGTCGCCACCGCCGAAATCAGCAGGATTGTTGGCGTCCCCCAGCCACTGATCTGCGAACAGCCGAACGTCCTTGAAATCAACCTTGCAGTTCCGGTCTAGGTCTCCGGTGGGGCAATCCCCTCTAACGGAACAGACCGACAATGAGACGAGTATCACTCCCGGCAGAAGTATCTTCACAGACTTGGGCACTTTTCGTTTCCTTGCTCACTTGCCTTATAACCTCGCAACTATCGCCCTGCTCACGAAAGAAAACCTAGCACGCAACGAAACGAGCTTTTCGATCAATCGTAAGTTCTTTATAATAACAATGTTATTCTACATAATCGAAACGAATATGTCAAAACCTGTTTTGCCCGATCACCCCTACATTGCCTCTCTCTCCCGCGCCCACGTCACCAAAGAACAGACACCCACCCCGACCCGCGACAGCGGGGAGGCGCTTTGTTGGAGAGACCCACCTCGGTAGCCCGGAAGGGCCGACAGTTGTTCAGGATTGAGGTTGTCTATACCCATACATCTTGCATGCAATATAGGGAAGCAGGAAAAACAGCAATACTAGAATCTTTGTAAACATCATGCCACTGTAATGAATCACTGCGACTTCATGCTTTGTCAGGTCAAACCATTTGGCGTGAGTCTCATAAATTTGGTCCCCTGCCAACACACACAGAAAGAACCAGAGCAGCAGCAACGCCATTCCAAGCACGAAACATCGAATTGTGATTCTAGCAACCGTCTCCATATTTGCATCTCCTGTTCACATGCTCGTTCACTCCGCCTCGTTGCCGCATCTTATCTGCACACTCTTGACTATCCTATCCAGAAACCCTTGCGGTGAGATATTCCCAAGACCTTGCGGCAGTTGGGGCAGAAACATACGTGACGCTTGCCCAGAATTCCTCTGAGTACTTGCATCCATAGAGTTCTCAGCTCTGTAGAACAATGCGGACAGATTGGCTGAACGTCCTCCCTCACTTCCAAATGTGTCATCGCAGTGCTCCTTTTCTTTATGCCAGGTGTCTTCTAGGAGAGTATACGCCCGAGGCCTGAGTTTATTCGAGGAGTTCTGCATTTTTCTTGGAACGTTTTACTACGATTGACCATGACATAGGTAGATTCACGATGTCCATCATATTACATCGTGAAGCCGAAAAGCTGTTCAGATAAGCTACGAAGCTTGGCTACTAAGTCGCAACGAAGATGCCTCAAAGAAAATTCTTGTGGCAATAGAGATTTTAGTATTTGACTTTGAGCTCTTCATAGGTGACCGAACTCGGTGCCAGCCTTTCCTGTTACGTAATATTTCAAATGGCAGAAGTGGCCGTTCCCCAGATAGTCTTTAGGAAAATCCTTGGCCGAATCTGGCGACTGCGTTTTTTGACAATACCTATGAAGCCGGGATGATGTGTTGTACTGCTGAAAACCAGGTTCCAGAATGGAGGGCAACGGTCGCGGTGTGCAAAAATAGTAGGAAGAGGTGGCTTCTCGACATAAGTGTGCGACTTTTTTGGCGTTTTTTGCGAGACAACTCGCTGGGGCGGCCGAAAATTGCTGCAATCTCAATGAGAGTTTTGATATTATGGGGCTTAAAATCTGCAGGAGAGTTTGGGTGAAGTGTATATGGGAAATCCCGACTATATACTGGATTTGGACGGTATCAAGAAACCTTAGCTGGAGGCGAGAATTATGAAAGCTAACCGGATGTCATCTATTCTGACCGTTGCAGTAATTTCAGCCCTGTTCGCGAGCGGCACAAGTGCGGCGCAATCTCAATACGCTGGTGGTGCCATTACAAATGTTCCTTCAGGTGTGAAAGTCGTGCCCGATATAGCCTACCGGGACGGTCCAAGCAAGGCCTGGCGCCTTGACCTGGCGATGCCTGCTGAATCGAGTGACACGCCGCGACCGGCGATTGTCTTCGTTCACGGCGGCGGCTGGCGCAGCGGCGACAAACGAAGGGAGAATTTCCTTCGTCCGACTCTGGAGTTCGCAGCCAAGGGTTATGTCTGCATTACAGTCAACTACCGACTTCTCAACGAAACCTCGATAGCCGGATGCGTCGAAGATGTCAAATGCGCGGTGCGATGGCTCCGGGCCCACGCCAAGGAATACGGCGTCGACCCCAAGCGAATCGGCGCGCACGGCAATTCAGCCGGAGCACACCTGGTCGCCATGCTTGGACTGTGTCCGCCTTCGGCCGGGCTGGAGGGAGACGGTCCGTGGCAGGAACATTCCAGCATAGTTCAGGCGGTAGTGGCAAGCGCTACACCTACCAGCTTCCTGGTCCCGATGAATGACAGGATGAGAAAACAAAGGACGGCCAAGTCCGACAATCAGCAACAGAGAGGCCCGAGGCGCGCGGCTGACGGCAGGTCGTCGAGAAGCCGCCTCGCTGACATGTCGGAAGAAGCGAGGAGGAAGATATCCCCGATTACGTATGTCAACGGCGATGCGCCGCCATTTCTGCTCGTACATGAAGAGTCGGACAGGACAGTCGGCGTGCACCAGTCGGACAGTTTCGTCAAGGCTCTTCGCGAAGCCGGGGCCAAAGACATAACGTATATGCGGTACACAGACGGATCGGGTCACGGTGTCTTCGGGGCCAGGATTGCAGAAACCGGGCCCGCCCGAGAAGCGTTCTTCGCAAGAACGCTCGGAGGCGGGCAACCACAGCTCAACCGAAGAGCAACTGGACGACAACGATCTAATCGGTCGCGAACAGTGCAGCTCCCGGCCGGAGCAAAGCTCGAATGGGATATCGTCTATTCGAAAGTCGGCGACCGAGAGTTGCTGCTTGATCTGTGCCTGCCTGCAAAGCGTTCGGCCCCTGTACCGGTGATAGTCTGGATCCACGGCGGAGGCTGGCGCGGTGGCAGCAAGAACTCGGGCAGCCGGGCGCGCGGCATGCTAGAGAGAGGCTACGCCGTGGTGGATGTCGGTTATCGGCTCAGCGGCGAGGCAATCTTTCCTGCCCAGGTCGAGGATTGCAAGGCTGCTGTGCGATGGGTGAGAGCCAACGCCAGTAAGTACAGTTTCGATCCAGACCGAATTGGCGCCTGGGGAAGCTCGGCGGGTGGCCATCTCGTTGCGTTCCTCGGGACCGCAGGTAATGTGAAGGAATTCGAAACTGAGACAAACGCCCAGTATTCGAGCAGAGTCCAGGCTGTGTGCGACTGGTTCGGGCCAACCGATTTTCTACAGATGGACAAGCATTCACTTCCTGGCAGCAGACTGATTCACGACGCTCCGACTTCGCCCGAGTCGCTGCTGGTTGGCGGCCCGATCCAGGAAGAACCGTATACGTCTCTGGCACGAAAGGCGAATCCCATTACATATGTCACTAGTGACGATCCACCGTTTCTTATCATGCATGGTGACAAGGACATGTCGGTGCCCCTGCATCAGAGCGAACTGCTGCTGGACGCATTGAAGAAAGCGGGTGTCGATGCATCGCTTTACGTCGTCAAAGGTGGCGGCCACGGTCTGCGTGGCGGCAAGGAGACACCGGACGAACTCTTTCGAATGGTCGCCGACTTTTTCGACAAGCAACTGAAACAGCCAAAGCCACGAGCCGCCAGAAGCCGAAGTGGCGCCAGACGCAGGCCCCAATTGAGAACGCCAACCTACGGCGATGTCAAGTATGGGCCTCACTCGCAAAACGTAATTGACTTCTACAAAGCCGAATCCGACGTCCCGACACCGGTGGCCGTGTTCATTCACGGTGGAGGTTTCCACGGGGGCAGCAAGCGCAGCCTGAACGCGGGCACTCTGCGAGAATTGCTGGACGCCGGGATATCAGTAGCGGCCGTGGAGTACCGCTTTATCTCGCACGCCCACTTGCCGGCAGCGCACCATGATTCACTGCGGGCGCTTCAATTCATCCGATCGAAAGCAAGGGAATGGAACATCGACAAGACGCGAATGGGCGCGTTCGGAGGATCAGCCGGCGCGCAGATATGCATGTGGCTGGCGTTTCATGATGAAATGGCCGATCCTTCGAGTAGTGATCCACTCAAACGGGAATCCTCCAGACTCACTTGCGTGGCAACCAGCGGCGGCCAGACGACTATGGATTTCGACTGGTGGATGAAGTGGATTCCGGGCTACGACAAGCCGCATCGGGATAGAGCGGAGTCGTTCGGCGACATAACGGACGAAGAGCTTCGCAGAATCCTGGAGGATATCTCAGCCCTGTCGATCGTCTCGGCCGACGATGTTCCCATCTTCATGAGCTATGGTATGAAGCCGGACGATCCCGTGCCCACGGATGCCTCAAGAGCACAGGGCTGGAAGGTCCATCACGTAATGTTCGGCGTCAAACTCAAGGAGAAGATGGACGAACTGGGTCTTGAAGCTGATCTCAAATATCCGGGGGCTCGGACGACGTATAGGTCAAATGCCGACTTTTTCATCCAGAAACTCAAACACAGTAACAACTGGTAGGGAACGCGCGTCATGAAAAGAAGAGTTGCTGTCTCATTAGTGGTGATGATTTGCTTCGTGCCTGCCCTGGGTGTATCTCCGGCCAGAACTCCAGAAGTGCTCATTATTCAGGATGAACTGTCGCAAATGCAGGTTCTGGCCAGGTTCCTGCGACAAGAAGGCAAGTTGTCGGTGACGATTGCAGATCAGGAGTCTGCTCCCCAAAACCTCTCTTCCTACCGGGCGGTGATAGTTTTCGTCCACAGAGACCTCCGGGAAAGAACTGAGAAGTCCATCATTGAATACACAAAGGCCGGCGGGAGACTGATATGCCTGCACCACTCGATAAGCAGCAAGAAGGCCCAGAACAAATTCTATTTTGACTTCCTGGGCATGCGTTTGGACAAAGGACCGATGGAGACAGGCGGGTACAAGTGGAAAAACTCGAGTTGGTCGCTGGTCAATTTGAACTCGCAGCATTTCATCACGAACTCAGATGTCAAGTGGCATCGGGAAGTCACCTACACACCTTCTGATTATCCAAGCTCGGAACGAGCATATCCCGCTATCACTCTCGGAGCGGATTCGGAAGTTTTCGTCAATCACAAATTCACAGACGGCAGGGAAAAGACCGTTCTTTGCGGTATAGTCTATCGCGACTCTGAGACCGGCAAGACCTACATGCAAGACAGAGGGGCGTGGATCAAGGAACAGGGAAAAGGAACGATAGTCTATTTCATGCCCGGACATGCCGTCTCGGACTACGAAAACAGGAGCATCGCTCAAATGACCCTGAACGCCATTGTATGGCCTACAGACCGGCGCTAGTAGTCTGTCAAAACTGTATTTGTGGGTAGAGCCGTTTTAGTTTGATTCTGGCATCGGCTGTTGTAAACTGCCAGTCGACACCCTTCTGCAAGCCATTCCTTCTCAGATTCCACGAAGCACATTCTCTCTTCAGCCGTTCCACACTCTCAATCCGGCGATCCAGGCATTGTCGGCTCAACACACTCAATTCAATCTCAGCGATGTCCAACCAACTGCCATGTTTGGGCGTATAATGAATCTCCAACCGGCGTGCAAGTTCCCTCGCCTTGGCAGGTGGGAAAGCCTCATATAACGAGCCAATGTTGTGCGTGTTCAAATTATCCATAACCAACACAACCACTTCTGCATCGGGGTAATCCTCTTGCAGAAGAATCCGAATCTGCTCGGCCCAATCCAACTTCTTTCGATGTTCAGTTACACTAACCCGCCGCCAGCCGCCAAGAGGTTCAGTAAACATGAAAATGTTAGCAACACCACAACAGGGTCCTCGCTTAATATAGTGTGCATCCATGCCTCATCACATAGTTCCAGAACTGTTGCCAACGGCCTGTAGTGAGCTTTAATGTTCGCAAGGCCAGAACGCAACTAGCTCCAGGATCTTTCCACCTCGATCCAGAAACACACATTCGTTGCTTGACCACTGTCTTACAGGCAGCCTCCGTTACACCACTGCCAATAGGTAGATGATGCTTTAAGTGACTCGTGTAACTCATCCTGTTCTTATTATTTGTATAATACACGATGACCTGACGTATTTCTTCATCACGTTCAATGAAATTCTTGCTATCGAGATTGGCCCTTTGAAGTTCCAATTCCTTTAGAAGTCGACCCACTGTTCCCTGTTTGTGTTTCAA
>DAOWID010000165.1 GCA_030641115.1 Planctomycetota bacterium
CTTTGCATTTTCCACTTTAATCTTTGATCTTTCTCTCACCCCCCAACCAAAGCCAGATTGCACTAAAAACCCCGCGCCACCCCGCAGCATGGGCATCTTGCCCATGTCCCACCTAAGCCGAGCAGCAGAAGTGACAAATATCTCACCCAATAGTTTCAGATCGCAGGATTTCCGGCAGGTCTGATGGATTGAAAGATACGGCCCAGGACCATTTGCCGAAGCCGCCTTGTCGGTTCACGGCTTTGACCCACTCGTCCAGAAACGCTCGTTTAGTGTTGTCCTGTAAAGTGTCTTGGCCTTTTATCTCAAGGACCAGGAGACTGCCGGCCGTTAGCTTGATGATGAAGTCCGGGCGGTATTTCCTTACGACCCCCTGGAACGTGTAGAGGATTTCAAAGCCGAGATGGTCGTTCTTCACCCAAGCCTCGACGTTCTCGTTTTGGTCAAGCTGAAACGCTTCGGACGCTTCCCACGTGCTATCAAAGACGCAGAAGTTGATATGAGACTTTCTCGCGTATTCGCACGGTTTGGCCGTATACCACGTTCGCATATCCCCTGTTGAGCGAATAGGGCGGTCACGGTCAAACACAGGCTCCAGCGTCTCTACGTTGTCGGCGCGAATCGCATCGGCAATATGCTGAACGACCTTGTTCATGTTCAGCGTTATGATAATCCGGCGTTTCAAGTCGTCCTGATGAAACAAAGAAGGTGTAATCTGAATCTTGCCGGTGGAAATGAACTGCTCGACAAGCCGAATCAACTGAGCGAGCAGGACTTCCTTGTTGCCCTTCCAATTCTTCTGTATCTGGTCGTAGTTGTCTCTGGCAACCTCGAAGATGATCCGCTGCATTCGGAATATCTGCCCCAGCTCCTCAAGGTCAATCTGCGAAATCTTCGTAATATCGGGTTTCCCTTCTACTATCGGCGCTAATTCAGCAATCTGAGCGGTCTCAAAGGCATTTAGCTCCAGGGGCTTGACCGCTTCCCAGTTCAGTGCAAGCCGGGGCCGGTATGTTCGGTCAATACGGATGACGTTCGGCCAGCTAATCTCAAACTCACTTTTATCGGCAACCGGTTCAATAGCCGTCTTTGCTGCCGGCGGTGGAGGTGGACCGTTCTCGTCGGTGGATTCATGCGGCAGGAAGGTAAACGGTATGCCAAAGATGTTCACGTATTCGGGCGTGAACATATCGCTTCCGGGCTGCATGTCATAAGAGGTTCTGCGAAGCCCTCTACCGACAACCTGTTCGCAGAGTAACTGGCTCGTGAACGCACGCAGGCCCATAATATGAGTTACGGTCTTGGCGTCCCAGCCCTCTGAGAGCATTCCTACGGAAATCACCTTCTGGATTTGTTCGCCCGGTTGCCCGGCTTTGCCTACCGTGTCAACGGCCTTGCGAAGCTGCTCGGCAAGCTCAGCTTTCGTCAACTTCTTGACAGGCTGCTCATCTTCCTCAGATTCTTCAGCACCACCGGCCTGCAAGGAGAGCGCCTCATCCTGAGCCTCGGCCATTTCCAAGACCTTCGAGTCTATGTGCAATATCCGCTCCGGAATGCAAAGCTCGTCAATTCGTATCTTCTTGTGGTCGAAGGCATATTTTACACGTGCTGCCGTGTGCGTTCTGTTGGCAACGGTTATCATCACCGGAGGCGTACCGAGATACTTCCTCTCAGCCCACTTATTTGCCGTCTCCAGCCAGTCCGTACCCAGAAGATAGTATGCGTTGATAAGCAGGTCGGGTAGCGGCTCGTGCGGCTCAGCCTTGCGGTTTATGTCGTCCTTGACTTCCGCGGCTTGATAGATGTGGTACAGCTTCGGTTTGTATGTCTGAGCATCTGGCAAGGCATCGGTTCTGACTACAACACGGGGCGTCTTGACAAGGCCGGATTCAATAGCATCGTTCAGGCCGAAATCACTGACGACCCACCCAAAGAGCGTCTCCTCGGAACTCTTCTTGCCCGATGGTGCGAACGGCGTAGCCGAGAAATCAAAGCAATTGAGGATACGCCGTGCGTTGTGGATTCTATCGAGGCCACCTACCCAGATAGTAGCTTCTTGGGCACTGTCTTTCATATCCCGCTGCCGCAAATACTTGCCCACCGCTTCGATGTTCACACGCCAGGCGTGGTGAGCTTCGTCGTTGATGACAAGGATATTCCGCGCACGGGCCATATCGCCCAGGACTTCCCGGACATAGGCTTCATCGCTCTTGACACCGCGCTTATCGACCCCGCGTTTCTTGGCAACCTGTTCTTCGGTTTCCCAGCTTAGCTTGTGCCAGTTGAGAATCCGTATCTTTCCGCGGCGCAGCTTCTCCACCAGACCGGCGGGGATAATTCCGAACTCCTCATAGTAGTTGCCTGCGCCGGACGGCTCCAGGACCTTCAGACGCTCCTTGACGGTGAGGCCGGGAGCAATAGCCACGATATTCTTTGAGAACCGTGCATCTTGAGGATATGTCACCTTGTTCAAGACTTGCCATGCAATCAGCATCGCCATAACAACCGTCTTGCCGGAACCGGTAGCCATTTTCGAGCAGAGCCGACCGAAGTCTCCATCCTTTGGAATATCAATTCCCGTCTTCTCTGCTGCCGGGGCCTCGATCAGCCAGATAAGCGTCTCTATCGCCTCAAGCTGACAGAAGAACAACGGATACTGCCGTTGCTCTCTGTCGTGCCAGTGCTCCAACAGCCGCTTTGTGATACCCCTCACGCCCGGATATTCATTCTCGTGCCATGTCTTCACACGGGAGCGGATTTGGTTCACAAGCGGCAACTCTATGAATATGCCCGGATCGTCAAAGGACTGCGAATCCGGCGTTGCGACGACATAACCGGCAGGACGGCGGCCTTCTATCTTGTCAAACGAGCGGCTTGGGCGGTCGTAGTGCCAGTGATACTCAGGCTCCCGGAAGGGGGAATTGATTATCAGATGGTCGGGTTTAGCAAGTCCCATCAGTCAAGCTCCAATATCCTGAGGCTCTCGATGCCCCTGTCGTCGATGATTTTGACGGCGGTCCGCTTATTATCGCCCGGCTCAAACGGCAGTGAGACAGTTCCCCTGTACGCCTCGATAAGCTCCTCGTCGATCTCGGCTTTGAGGTTCTTGGCAAGCCTTGCCCAGCCTTCCTTCGCACCGGCCATAGGGAAGAAGACCTGTCTGGGATAAAGGCTTCTGCCGTCGTAGTCCGTGTCGACCATCCACATTGCGATATTCTCCGTCCCGCCTGAGTCGACGTTCCCCGTCCGCGTGTTGTAGTAGTCAAAGCCGATAACCTCTACCCGGCACTTGCATTTGTCGTCACCTTTGGCGATTTCTGAGAGCTTTACATCCGGCTGCCCGATGAGCCAGAAGCTCTCATTGCTCGAGCGCTTCTTCTTGAGGTCGTCTGTGAGCATATCGGCGTTCATCTGGGCCTTGAGTAGCGTAACCCCAGGCCAGTCGGTCTCGTCAATATCCTTAGCTGCTTCTGGGTCAAATTCAAAGGCGGCAAAGAGGACTATCTTCGGCCTGGGAACCAGATGTTGTGCCTCCTCCAGAGCGAACGCAACCTGCCTCTGCTCAAGGAGCTGATGTTCAGGGCCCAAGGATACGACGACCCGTTCGGGCTTGTCGCCTTTGGTCTCGGCGTCGGCGTGCAGCCAGCGGGTTCCGCCCATCGGCTCGACGCGGGAGAAGTAAATGTGCTGACCGCCCTTGCCGCGTATGCCGGTCTTGAGAAGCTCATCGCGCCATTCGGCCTGCCTGAGCGTCTCGCCGGAACGGGCAACTGACTCATCGCTCGCAGGCTGCTCCTCAATTTCGTCCAAAGGCTTGACGGCCTGTGCGGGGACCGCCTCTACAGTGAACGGCCCCGTCACCCTCGCCTTTGAATTATCAACATACGGCTGGTCACAAAGTGTTTCCTCTCCGGGCGGCTCGTTATTGGCAATTGACTTCAACGTGATATGGGGCACGGTCTTGTACTTAAATCCGCTGCCAACACCTTCCGAAGGATGCGCAAGCTCATAGTAATCGAAAAGAGCCGTCATTAGACGCTGCTTAGCAAGCGTTAGCGACACCCTCGAAGTATCGCATGTAATCCACCGTCTGCCCCACTGCTCAGCAACGTAAGCGGTCGTACCACTCCCACAAGTCGGGTCTAAAACCAAATCGCCTGGGTCGGTAGTCATAAGCAAACAGCGCTGAATAACTTTTTCTGTGGTTTGGACTACATATTTAATATCCATTTCCCCCCTTGTGTCCGTCCAAACATTTGATAAGGGTACAACTGGAAAATCATCGTAGTATCGTATGTAGCCAATTCTATTTTCTGTTGTACCAATTCGACCAGCTTTCACCAATCTCTCTAATCCGTCCGGGTATTTTGCTTTCCAATGTTCATTTGATTTGGGATTCCAAGTTTTGCCCTCGAAATCGAATGGTTGAGGCTCTTTAGAACTTCCTTGGCTTGTAAGTGCGTGTAAGCCGAAAAGCCGAGCCGACCTTGGGATTAAATCAGGATTGTCTTTTTCTTCTTTAGTTATCGCTCTTGTTTTGCCATCTTTCAATTCCAAATAAGGGTAATTACTTAAGCCACTTCTTGAAACCTCTTTATCAATGAAGAGTTGTCGATATTTACATTCCGTCTTATTTTTAGCGTAAAATAATATTAAGTCAAACACACCATCTAAAAGCGTAGATTGAAATCCACCAGTTTTTGTAAAACAAATAACTGCTACAAAATTATCATTGTCAAATATCTCGTCCATAAGCTCTTTCACGTGATGGACATTCTTGTCAGAAATCTGCACGAAGCAGGAGCCGGATTCTGTTAGCAGGTCTCTTGCCAGCCACAGTCTATCACGGAGATAGGACAGATACGAATGGATGCCGAGTTCCCAAGTGTCCCGAAATGCCTTTATCATTTCCGGCTCTTGGGTCAGGTCTTCGTCTTTGCCGTCTTTGACATCGCGATTGTTGACAAAGGGCTGGAAGTTCGAGCCATACTTTATCCCATAAGGCGGGTCGATATAGACCATTTGCACCTTCCCGGCCAAGCCCTCTTTTTCCAAGAGCGAGTTCATTACAAGAAGTGAATCACCTGCGATCAGTCTGTTGGACCAGTTGTGCGCGTGCTTATAGAATTGCACGGCATCTCGCAGCGGCGGGTTTTCCTCAAGCGAATCAAACAAGCCCGGCTGGGAATACGGCCCGTTCTTCTTTCTGACTGCCTCGATTATGGTTTTGGGGTCTATCCGCTCGTGGACGTGGAGTGAGACGGTGGGCACTTCAAAGGATGTATGCTCTGCCTTGCCTGCCCAGACAAGCTGGGGATCGAGGTGGGGGTCATACTGGTATTGCTGTTTCTTGCCCGTCTCCGGATCAGTCTCCGGCGTAACCAACCCCACCGGCGGGTTGTTCACCCGCTGCTTATCCTTGTGGTCATATTGCTCGATTGGCTTTTTCGTTCGCTTCCTGCGTTTCGCCATAACACGGCCTCCGCTATGTTTGTGTCATTCTCGGTTAGGCCACTATCCACTTATCGGCTTGGATTATACGCCCTACCCGCTTGCTAGGCAAGGACATTTTGAGTGAAAACTTGCCAATTGCAGATAATTAAACTGGGAAACTACGGACAGTCACCTTTTCTTCTCCATTCTAATTCGTTCATCGACTATATCGCCCCTCCGCCCGCTAAACAAGTCCGCCGTAGGCGGATTTCAAAAACCTACCCTTATTCTCTGTGTTCTCTGTGCCCTCTGTGGCCCCAAGAAACCCGCGTAAACCCGCGAAATCCGCGATTAGACTTCCTTCCTGGCCAACTTCTTTCAATCTAATCTCTGAGTCCTCTGTACCCTCTGTGGCAACAAAATCCGCGCCAATCAGCGAAATCCGCGATTCCCTTCGTGCCAAATTAAAACTTTAGCTCACTTTAGCTCACTTTAGTCACTTTATTTACTTTACATCTAACAAGTTATGTGGTATAATGCCTATCTAACAAAATAGGAGGTTATCAATATCGAAGTCAAACATCCGCCAACGCGGGATTTCCAATCCATCGGCATTCTGTCTTCTGTCTTCTGTCTTCTGCGCCCCTCTACATCTCTCGAGAAGCCTCTACTTATGTCGAGAATCCTCTACATCTGTCGAGAAAACTCTACAAATCGACTACTTTTTATGCAAAACAAACCCAATTTTCTCAGAGGCCAAATCAACGCAACTCTTTGTGTCACAAAGGATTATGAAAATAAATGGCAGCGGAGAGTCCGAAAAAACAAACCCAATACAAACCCAATTCAAACCCAAACAAACCCAATTTCCGAAAAGCCAAAAATGAGCTTA
>DAOWID010000367.1 GCA_030641115.1 Planctomycetota bacterium
TCTGTTCCCAGTCAGACTGGAGTATTGTGTACTGAGCGACCTGCTCGTTAAGGTCGATAGCCGCCTGACGCTGCTCTTTCACATGAGCCTGTATCTGCTCTTGCTTTTCCTTGGCTGCCAAGTACCGCTGCTCAGCAATGGCCAGGCGGGCCTCAGCGAACTGCTTGTCGAGCAGGTCGAGCTGGGCTCTAACCCGGTCAACTTTGCCCTGTACCGCCTGCACTGAGGGATGGTCAGGCGTGAGCTGTGGTGCCAGATCGGCCAGTTGATGCTGAAGCTGGTTGAGCTGCTGTCGCAGTCCGTTTCTCTCGCCAGCCAAGGTGCCATACTCTGGTCTTGACATTTCAGCTTCGACAAACTGCTTGCGCGTCGTACTATCAGCTATCGCTGACTTTGTAGTCTCGAAGGCGGATTTGGCCTCAACGGTTTGAAGCTGCGCCTGCGTCAGAGCTTCGGTCAGGCGGTCAAGCCTGTCCACAATAATGTTTCCGCTGGCGTTCTCAAAAGCCAGTGCCACATTTTTCTTCTTGAAATCCATCGTTGCCCTGAGTTTTTTTGCAAGCTCTTCATCCCTCTTCACTTTTTCCTTTTGGAGTATCTTTAGAACCTCAGCAGCCGTGCTGCGTTTGCTGGCTGCATGATAGGCCTTGTAGGAATCCACGACCGCATTTACCAAATCCGCGTTCTCAGCAGGGTAGGGTGAATCAAAACTGACGTTGATGATACCGTCGTTCTTACCGACAGACACCTCCAACGTATTCTTCAGGTAAGCAACAGGATTGTCGATCCTGGAAGATGTCTTGGCTTGTTCCGCGCCAGATTTGCCGAGGGCGGAAGAGAACGGAGGGATCGATTCCAGCCACTTTTTCAGGGAAGAGACAGCATTGTCGCTCCTGGAGAATATCTTCATACGTTCCACATCAAGGTTATTAAGAGCGGATGATAATATTGGCATGGATTTAAGTAGCTCGGCCTGGGTATACAGGTAGTTCGTGGCCTGTGTCATCACGCCTTCTTCCGTCTCGCTGATAATTCTTGGGCCGGTCTGCTCGACGTAGATCCTGGAGGTGCTGGTATAAATGGGCGTAGCCTTGGAAAGATAGGCGAAAGTTGCTGCCAAAGCCACAACCGTTATAAGCAGCACGATCCAACGCCCACGCCAAATGATTTGGACCAGACTCTCGCTCACTACTCCAACAGTTGGCGGCGTCTCCGCACGTGAGTGCTCTTGCTCAACTGTCCCGTAGTTCTCACCCTGCTTTGTCATGGTAAAGCTCCATGGTTTTTTTTGTAGTCAAATTGGCTTTGTTTGTTCCTAAGGCACAATGGGCACGTAGGCGCCAACATTAAAGTTAAACAAGTTGTCCAGGAAAACCTTCCTACGTGTTCGTGGCGTATGTTCTATAGCAACAACGTCACCGGGCTTCATAAGGACGTTTAAGGCGCTCATTGCTTCTGGACCATCCGCGACTCGGTAAGTCACGTTGACGACCGTGCCGTCTGGCTTTAGGCGGTACACGGTAGCATAGCGAGGCTCAGCAGCCATATTCAGGCCGCCGGCAAAGGCGATTGCTTGCATGAGGTTGTACTGAACGCCGGATGGATATGGGAAATTCCCGGGCGCGTTCACCAGACCGATAACAGAAAAAAGCGGCGGTTCCAGTCGCTCAACCACCACGCTGTCGCCTTCGCTTAGTGGAACGTCCGCAAATGGGATATTCATTCCCTTCACCGGCAGGACAAGCGTCCTGGTATTTCTCGCCTGGGCGGGCCTATTTGTTTTCTGCGTCTTTATCCTCTCCTCCCAATCACGTATTCTATCTTCGTAAAGCCGTCTATTCGGTTCCTTGTACCATGTTGAGTTGCGCTTTGAATTAACCGTGTTGAGTCCTACCCTTGAGGTAATGTCTTGCTTCTTGGTGTCTTTGTCCGGCGCCTTGTCTGGGGCAGAGTTCAAGTTAGACCCGCTCACTATGAGCTCTCTGTGTGGATTCATATTTTTCGTTGCATTTTCGTTGTCGCTATTGAGCTTGCCGGACCCGGGTCTGATCACCTCTGCCAGTGCGCAAAGCCGTTGTTGCGCCACGACAGTTGAAATCCACGGTTCCATCTGAGCCAACTTCTCAAGCAGAGCCTGCCTTTGTATTTTGCTGGTTACGTCTAACCGTTCAGTGATCAGAATTGTCTGGCCATGCTTTATAGTCAGCCAACCTATCGTGCTCAGTGGCTCAACCTGTTTAAAAAACAACTGAAGGCCGATTCTATTGGAGCTGGAAGGGCGTGCGAGCTGTTCCGGCGTTTCGGCTACGTGTAGCTCTGTCAACTGTTCGACTGTCTCCTCAACCGTCGCTCCGGACGGCTCTTCTTCATCTTCCGCATCGCGCACAGCCACATCGGCGGAGACTATGTGGATGAGAGCCGCTCTTTCGTCGGCTATGCCGCCGGCCTTCACGAGGAGCGAAACGAGAGACATCTCATCGTTACGGAGCTCGTACACCCCTGGCTCCGCAACGGCCCCTGTAATGGCAACTTTTGTGGTTCTGTACTCAGTGACCCGGGCAACCACAGTAGGACGCGTCCTTGCATATCTGGGATGGTACGCTTCAATAACACCTGATTCTATCTCAGCCAAAGTCTTTCCCGCTGCTTGGATTTCCCCGATGATCGGGAGCGTGATAGTCCCATTCTCGCTGACACGACATACATGAGTAGCGATTCCTTCAGGGACCTCCTGGCTGTCGGCTGTGACGACCTGCAATATGGCCGGCATGGTCAGTTCCAACACGTCATCCGGTATAACACGGTAAGGCCCCCCATGCATTCTTGCTCCTACCAGACGATCCACATCAACATCAACTACGGGACAAGCAGGGCCCGCATTATTGAATTCGGCCAACTCCTCTGCGGAAGGCAAATGCACTTGCTCGGCGCACCCGACCAAGCAGACGAATACTAATGTGATCACAAAGAATCTCGAAACAACACGGGGCTTTGAGATCCCCCAGCTACGAGGACTGCTCGTGACTAAGTTCATTTGAACACCTCCTCCAACCTACCTTCCATAAGTGGCACCCTCCTGGTACACTACTGGGTTTTAACCCTGTTAATCAACCAAGGCCTTTCTCCTCAAAGAGCCGTAAGCGAATCACCTAAAGCAGATTATCGGTCCACGATAATTCAAGTCTTTACCTCATTTCTTCGACCAAAATACGGCTGTGCATTAACGAAAATGCCCATCACCCTCGAGCCGCGCACAACTTTAGAGTGTTGCCTACCGAGCAACGTCCGACTCTCTGATGCCCCCTTCCTTGGCGGGATACTTAGCACAGTGTGCCTGGGCTACATGCCCCTAACATTCAGCCGGTATTTTACGAGGTTAAGCTGCAAATGTGAAGAGAAAAGCCATTTTTTCTGGAAGAAATGATGTTGGGGCTTCCTGTCGATATGCTGTCGTCGCCCCCCAGAAAAGCTCTGTTGTTGTCATTGCAGGACTTAGAGCCTATCCGAATAACGCCTCAGCCTTTGTCATGCTGAGTCCGCCGCAGGCGGAAAGCATCTGGCCATAGCAAACCCTTGCACGAACATGCTGTAATCCCTGTAGTGGCCAGATTCTTCGGCTTCGCCTCAGACGGTGTCCTGAGCTTGCCGAAGGAATGACAAGTAATTGCCAAAAGTTATTCGGATAGGCACTTAGGTGAAGGGAGCCTGGAACATGGGACGCAGTCTAAGATTGCCGGACGTACTATTAGAACATGTCCGGATTATAGGGGTAGTCGCGACAAAAGATTTCGCCTCCGGGGGAGAAGAAACGTAGGCCACGAATCACGACTTGGCGGCTTGTGCCTGCCCGAAAATGGAACCGCCATGTCTGAGCTATAGTCGGCGGAAATTCGATGAAAGCATCCCGTGTGAAAAGAGGCTGCTGACAAACGTCCTTGAATCCGCTGCTTTGCATTGCTTGGACGCGCACTGCGGTAGCTCTATGATATTGGCCTGAGTATTGGGAATGGATACAGACTTTGCAGAGCGTGACGGAAACGGGAAACGTAACTGTCACCGTAACCCACCCTGCATTGGTCACACCTGAGTGCCACATCGTATGCGGATCAAAAGCAGAGCGGATCTTAGGGCTCCTCTGGCCCTTCACTGTGATCAGACCATGCACTATATTTTCAACTGAACTGCCGTGCGCCTCACCGCTGCTGGTTTTGACCTTGATCGTGAATGGCCTCTGTCCAGGAATTTCATCTTCCAGTGCTAATCGCACAAAACTTCCCATCTTGTAGACCAGTGGAACATCTACTTTCGAATCGAAATACAATCTCGCAAATACCTTCCTGTTCGCGGCAAGGGCACGAATCTCCTCTGGAAGCAGAATCGTACTGTCCTTTCGCGGTTGGGAGTCATCCCAGTGCAAATTGCCGTTATATGACATTACGGAACGACTCTTGTTCATGTCATATCCGTAGGCACTGACATGTGCCAGGCCGAAACTGTGTCCAAGTTCGTGATTCAGTGTCTTTTGAAACGTCACCAGCCTCTCAAGACCATAAGACGACATGAATACCCATCCACCGCCATTGTTGAAGCCTCTATTAAAAGGCCGCCCACTACCAGCAGGAACGTTATTCCTGGAGTTCATGACCACGATAACGAAGATATACGGACAGTTGAACCGGTTGCAATCGAAAGCCTGTAGGATTTCACTGACCGATTCAAGCTTGCTACCTACCCTTCTGGAGAATTCATAATAGTCAACAGGATGCTTTGCATGAACAATGCGTGGCGGCTCTTTGGCAATTGTGAACGTATCACGGCTCTTCAACATGCGTCTATAACATCGCTGGGCAACGCCTATGTGTTCCACCAGTTTATCTTGCATGTCTCTAGTCGGAGCACCTTCATCCTGAGGCACGAAAAATACAGGCAGAACTGATACATGACAAGGCACTTCCCCCTCGGCAAGCCTCACAGCATGGCAGGGCACGCAAAAGCCGGTCAAGACAATAAGTAGCGCAATGCACCACCGCCCCCAGTCCTCTAACTGAGCAGCGAAATGACCAGATACGTACCATCTTTGACACTGTTCCATCTTGCAGCTTGTAGTGTACGAACACATCTCCTCGCTGATGCCGCAGTCATGTGGGATTTCCCAAACACGCAACGTGTCAGCAGCCTCTCTACGCATCTAATATTATACACTTCCGAACCAGGTTGGGCAAGAACTTTTTCTGTAAGTCCTGCTTTGGCGCGAGGTGGCAGGGTCATCATAGGCGAAGCACACCAGATGCAGGTGGGTAACTGCGGCTTCATAGGAGCCGTTCGCCGACAACACGTGGCTTCGTACACACGAAGCCAAGAGACAAGACCGCGTCTATCTTAAAGAGCAAGATTGCTTTAGAAAGCGAAATGGTAACAAGTGCTTGGTGAACTGGTAGGTAGGTGTGCTAACTTCCACTAAGATCGCGGACATGCGCTGAAGATAACGCTGCCGCTGTAGTATTGATTTTGGATGATGGAAAGCAAGATTTGGCGACGGAACCAATTTATTGTGTAGCTGCTACCCCAAAATATCGATATAATACAGAAAGGGAGGGCCTTTGTTGATCCTCCCGGGCCGACATCGTCTTGGGTACTATGGGCTTGGCGGAACTTCATGGAAAGAACCAAGCTGCCCAGTGACGTCGGTTTTATCTTACCATTCGACTATCTGCGTTTACTCAAGTAAAGCGTTTGGAGGATCAAGCGAGAGGACTAACCAAGAGGGTTTATTACGTAGGCAAGAATTCAGCAAACCATTGGCTCATACAGGCTGAGGACCCCGTCACAGTCCTTTTGCAATCTGCTTGATATACCTTTTCAATTCCTTCGAGATATCCTCTCTCTTCAGCGCGAACTCAATGTTTGTCTCTATAAATCCTTGTTTGCTTCCCACATCATGACGCTTGCCATCCAGGCGTAGACCATATATAGTCTGATCTGCCAGCATGAGCTGCATTGCATCCGTTAGCTGGATTTCGCTATCCTTGCTGGGTTCTATTCTATCGACGTAATCAAAGATGTCGGTGGTAAAAACATATCTTCCTGCAATCACCAAATTGGAGGGCGCTTCTTCAGGCTCCGGCTTCTCGATAAGCCTGTTTATCCTGTACAGACCATTGCCAATCTCTTCGCCACCGATTACGCCATAACGGCTTACTTTTGTTTGGTCAACCTCTTCCAGCAATACTATAGGTCCCTGACATTGGTCAAAAACCTGCATAAGCTGTTTGGTCGCAGGAGAACTGGAGCTGATCAGTGTATCACCGAGTAGGACTGCAAATGGCTCGTTAGCAACGTGAAGCCTTGCACAATTCACAGCGTCGCCTAAGCCCTTAAGCTCCTTCTGCCATACAAAGTGGATATCCGCAAGCTCACTTATCTTACGGATACTCTGGAGCTCGGCTTCTTTAGCCTGTTCTATGAGTTGTGCCTCGAGCTGGAAGCTTCTGTCGAAATGTTCCTCTATCGACCGCTTCCCCTTGCCAATCACCATGAGGATATCAGTTATGCCGGAAGCGACAGCTTCTTCCACTACATATTGAATCACCGGCGTATCGACGATCGGGAGCATTTCCTTTGGTTGTGACTTTGTAGCAGGCAGAAACCGGGTGCCGAAACCAGCAGCCGGAATGACGGCTTTGCAGATCATATTGTGCTCCCTTTTTGAGGAAGCGCGATAACAGGCTTGATCACCTTGACCTTTGAGGCACTGAGACGTTTCTTGAGCGTCTTAAACATTCTCTCGTCCTTGTAGGTTCCCACTATAGCTCCGCCTGAACCGGTGAATTTGGCACTCGCTCCGACGGAGCGGGCTTCTTCGACCATCTGGATGTTCTCGGGCGTGATGTTATAGATCTTTCTTCTACGGTCAAAGTTGGCGTTCAAAAATTCTCCCAACTTCTGCCCTTGACCATTCATCAGACAAGATTTTACTTTGTCGGTCAATCTGGCCCAGTAGCGTATAGCTGACACTACAGAAGGCTCAGCCCGTTCGAGGCGCTCACAAATACCGGTGTGAAGTTTTCCTGAAACCTGGGATAGATCCTCTCGATATGCCACGTACAGTGGTGGTAAGATTTTTGGGTCGAGCCTTTCATACAGACCGTAACCGTGAGTTGTAAGAAGGGCCTTATCAAAATTCATATATACCAAGCCTTCGTATACTTGGATAACTCTGTCTTGAAGACCTGCAGCGATGTGCAGTTCGTCAACTTCAGCTGATAGAATAAGATTAGCTTGACTGTACTTAGCAGGCGTATGCCACCGTAATAGCCGTGCAGGCCGACATCGTTCACCAGGTCACGTACGCCCGAAAAGATAGAGTGATCCTTGTCATTGGACAGAATCTCCAAGTCAGGTGATTCATACAAAATGACTTGCGCACAAAAATTCCTGAAGGCGAAAGAAATGGTCTTCCCGAAAAAACCATCTGAAGGATTGCCAATTAGACCGACGCGGGGATACGCTTTTGTTCTTATAATCGTGGCTTCTTTCTAGCGCCTCCTGGTTTTCATTGCGCGGTAATAAGACCATGTGCAGGTTCGCAGTGCAGCCCAAAAAATCGATCACTGTCTCAAAAAGTCCTTCGCTTTTGCGACTGTGATAATGGGCTTCCGTAGCTGGCGGACGTATAGTTGCTAGCAAGTCTTTGTCGTTGATCTTGTCTTGGCACGCAGTTCAAGTGGAAAAACTCTCTTTGGTTTTGTGTGAGGTTCCTGCCCATAAACGAATCGATGCTCCTATGCTGCGAATACCCTCGGCGTACGGTTGCGAAAGGCCCCAGAGTGGTCTTGTCAAAGGTCAGAAAAGCCGCATAAGTGACCTGTCAGAGATTCGTGAACTTCAGCCATTCTAACAATGTCGATCGTCATCATAGAGTTGTTTCAATGAATTTGATGCAAATCGACCTTTTGAGCCGAAGTTGCATTTGATTCGTACTGCTGGGGTTTGTGCCGAATATGGCTGGGGCGAGCAAAATCGCGTCTTACTTAACCTATAATACTTGCCAAATTGATGTCTGAGCTTGCGGCAGCGGCAAAAATGGCACTCTCAGCTTGATTTGGTCTTTGAATTCGAGCAGAAAATGCTTACAACGCAAATGACTCTCTTATAGTTTTTCCTTGAACGTTCGGTTTTGCTGCCGTAAGTTTGTACGACATAGTCAATAACCTGCTGAGTTTCAACTTAACCAATAGGCTATGAGAAATTCTGTTGCTGACACATCGCCAATGGAGATGCAGTTTGTGCCTAATAGTTTGTTAGAAGTAAAAGAGAGGAGATGAAGCGAAAACGTCTTGTTATTGCCTTAGTTTCAATCTTTGTCCTGGCCGTGGCCGGGATCATCACGTCGAATTTTGTCCGGCTGGCGATTCGTGGGGAGGAAGGTGTCAGGGGCCAGATCGGAGCTATTCCGAAAACAACAACTGTCCGTACTCCAGTCAAGCATGGGCCAGCGGATTGGCCGTGTTGGCGTGGCCTTCAAGGTGATGGTAAGAGTGCTGTTACAGGGATCAGGAAAGATTGGTCCGGCGGTTTAAAAAAGCTCTGGGAACTGGATTATCTCTGTCAGGGCAGGCAATCGGTCACATGGTCTGCGCCCGCGGCGCAAGGTAATAGACTCGTCGTACCTGGAAGGGATGAGAACAAGGACTTCGTTTTCTGTCTGGACCCGAACAACGGAGAACTCCTCTGGCTGGGGTCCTACGAAGCCAAGGCCGGAACGAGCCATGGATCAGGCGCACGGGCTACGCCTTATATAGACAACGACCGCGTCTACACCTTTGGACGCAGCGGCGATCTGGCATGCTGGCGTCTGGATAATGGCGAACTCGTTTGGAAACGCAACGTCAGCGAAATAGGCGGTAAGACACCCAAATGGGGACACTCCTCCTCACCGCTCGTGTATGATGACAAGGTATTCGTTCAGGGTGGTGGAAGTGCCCTGGTCGTTGCATACCATAAGATGACCGGCGATTTAGAATGGAAGGCCATGGAGGGCGAGGCCGGCTACGCTGCCCCCACGCTTATGAACATGGGAGACAAAATCGGTCTCCTGATTTTTTACGCGACGGGGCTGGCATGCCTCGATGCCCGTGACGGCAGCGCATTCTGGTCGGTTCCCTGGGAGACCGATTACAATGTCAACGCAACGACACCGGCTGTAGCTGGTACTACTGTATTCATCACATCCGGTTACGGAACAGGCTGCCAAGCACTCAAGGTAGGCGATACTGGAGCCGATGTGCTATGGAGGAACAAGGTTATTGCCGCACATCACTCGGACCCCATTGTTATCGACGGCTTCATCTATGGATACTCTGGTCAGAGCAATCAGAACAAGGGTTACTTCAAGTGCGTCAAACTCGATAACGGCCAGGAGCAATGGAGCACACGTAAGGTCGGCTGGGGTACGACACTCTATATAGACGGCCACCTTCTCTGCATGGACATTAAGGGCAATCTCTTCCTGGTGAAACCTGACCCGGGCGCCTTTCGCAAGGTCACAGAATTCAAACATGCCCTCGGAAAAGTAAAGCATACGGCTTGGACCATACCTGTCATCGCGAACGGCAAATTGTACCTGCGGTATATGCAACGTCTCGTGTGCTACAATCTTGTGGACTAACAGACAGCAACCGGGGTGGGACTAATAGGACGCCCTATTTGCAGAAGCAACGGATAGGGCGTTTTGACCTCGCTTTGCAAATCCCGCCCATCGTCTACAGGCCCTTCCGGCAAAACCAGCACATCAAGGTCACTGTCCGGTCCCGCCGTGCCGCGAGCCTCCGAGCGGTACGGACGCCGAGGCAATAAATGCCCGATGTCATGTCAAGATAGGGAAGAGGCGGCCTTGTCAAAGGTCAGAAAACTCGCACAAGTGACCTGTTAGAGATTCCTGAATTACAGAGCCTCTGTCAAAATGAATAGAATCTGCGTTTTCAGTACTGATATGGACGATAACACATCTATTTGTTCGAGTCTCTTGGCTATTTTAACAGTATCGATCATCATCATAGGCTTTTTTTCAGTGAATTTTATGCAAATCGAGCGTCTGAGCCGAAGTTGCATTTGATTCGTAAGTACTTGAAAACAAAGACTGTATGAGAATTTTTGGCGAATCTAAGCAGATTCGTCGTATTTTTTTTCTGAGAATCTGAAAAAGACTTGACATTATCAGCTCCGACCGTATAATAAGTATATGAAAGTTTGCAGTATGGCCAAGGGAAAGTGCCAGTCTGAACTGTAGTCAAGGGTATGGACGTATAGGTAAACAGTACTATGAATGTATTAAGAGGAGAGTGAGTAAATGTCAGTCGCACGCACGCCAAAACGCCATACGAATGTGATGTCAGTCATTGTGTTCGTATCATGTCTATTGCTTGTATCGGGTAATGTTGTGTTTGCAGAGCCGTACTTGATGTTAGACGCAAATCCGGCAACGTATGTCGGTGCGCCCGAGGAGTCGATTGTTACCACAGGACCAGTGTTCACATTGTACGCCCTTGTCAATAGTGAAGCACCGCAGTGGTCTGAGTCTGACTTGACGGACACTTTTTACCTTTGTGCTGCTATCGTGCCGAAATTGCTGGAGACTGACCCTGACCTCGGCTCTTATAGTCTTGACGGCTTTACATTTGATGTCGTAGGTGATATGGCGTATGGTGTACCGCCAATAGGTCTAGTTTCAAATCCAGGTCTGTTACCGCCTCACGGTATCTACGAGACCTACTATATAGAGCATGAGTTTACGCTTGATTCGACTCAGAGGGCAGATCTATATAACTCGCAGGATTATCCTGGTGGACCAGGTCCCGATGTTACTGATGGTCATCTATATTATCAGGATTTTGAAGTTGACGCAACGGGATTGTCTTCCGGGTATTTCCTCCATTTTGATCTCTATACTAAGGGCTCTCCGAGTATTGAGTATTTTGCTCCTTTCTCCCATGATGTATTACACACTCCGGTTCCGGGCGCCGTGCTTCTTGGTATGCTCGGTTTGGGTGTAGTTGGCTTGAAGTTGCGTAGGTTTGCGTGAGAGCCTTGTAGCGGGCAATCATTTTGGTCAGTGAGAAGACTGCAAGTGGGGGAATGATCAGCAGTTAACCTGTCCTGGTTCGATGCGTTCATACATGGCGGGCTATCGCGGCAAACAACAGATGTGGGATCTGTCTGTGTACAGAGACTCGTATCAAGGCGCCGTCTGGTGGCAGCGAAGCTGACCCTGTTCGCCGGGAGACTGAACCGACGGTAGAAAAAGGGTAAGACTAACGCACATCTAACCACACACAACTGAAACAGCGCCATAGAGCCAGGTCGTCTGAGTGTCACATCACCCGTTGCGGAGACTATATTCGCGCGCAAAGTACCGTGAAGTGTCACGGCGTGATCGCTCTTGTCAGGCAGCACGCTGTCAGAAAGGCTGGTGACGTGCTGACGGCAACTAAATGGACGGGAGCGAAGATATCTGCAAAAGACCACTACATCAGGAACGGAGAGAAGATATTGCACTGGAACCAACGTCGGCCAGTCGGATTACCAATTGAAAGCGCTTTTGCGCGAGCGCGTGTGAACGTGCCTGAGGGACAAGCTCCGGATGGCTCCCCCCACGAACGCAGCGTCGGATCCGGCCACGGCAGCGCTGGCATCACCACGAAGCCGGAAAGAGGAAGTGGTGGTCCCCGTAAATACGTCGGTTGGATAGTCCTGGCCGCATACTCGCTATTCCTCGTATACCGGGCCCTGTGTCATGGCGAAGGCGACGACATTGCGAACGTCCCTGTGTGGGAGCTACAAGAATCACGCCGGCTTCTCGGGTGGATTGGCGGACTTGTCCTCACGGGTTTCTGTGAGTTCGCGTATTTCGTTCCTTTTGGCTTTATCGCCACAATGGTTCTTCCCCGCGGTTCGAGGTGGCTTCGCCGGTTTCCGATCAGCCTTCCCGCCCTGCTGGCGGGAGGTGCGCTCGCGGCTCTGGTGCGCGTCGTCGAGGTCGGCCACTCGTGGCATTTGGCTGTAGCAGCCGGTCTGGCGATTCCCCTGCTTGGCTGCCTCTTCGGAACGTGGATCGGCACGACCTGGCTTCGCGGCTGGCGTGCTCGGCTCTGGTTCGTGCCGAAGATTGCTTTGCTGGCTTTCCTCGCTACTCTTTGCACGGGCATCATTCTGTGGTTGTCAGTGGAAGAGACGCCTCTGCCTTTTGAAGCGGCTCGCGTGACTTCCGCCGAGAAGCGACGGCTCGTGCGTCTCATCCGCAGCAAGAGTCCGAGGTCTCTGGAAGAGGGCCAGACCCACACCTTGCGGTTGACCGAGCACGACATCGACGTCTTGCTCTCCTGGGGTCTCTCGCTCGGATCGCCAGACCGAAAAGCGAAGGTCAGCCTGGCGCACGACTCAGCTTCGCTCTCCATGTCCATTGGCGTACCGCTCGCTGGAGGAAAACCCCGCTACCTGAACCTGGTGGTGGCCGGCGGCTCAGAGATTGAGGAAGGAATCCTGAACTTGAATGTGGACCGGTGCCGGATAGGTTCCGTGAAAGTCCCGCGCTGGATTCTCAATAGCTGCTCCCCTGTTGTCGCGTCGCTACTTAGCCATGACCGACGTTCGAAGCCATTCCTGGAAGCCATCAGAGGAATTACGATCGAGCCAGACTCGATCGAAGTCACGTACGGCCGCTTGCACCTGCCCCCCGGATTTCGAGAGGATCTTTTCGGCCCGGCCAGCGCGAGCGAAGAGGTGCTTGCGTCCACGCGGGCTCAAGTGGACCATCTTCTCGCTGTTGTCAGCCAATCACCTCATACGCGACCGAGTTTCGGCGCGTGTTTCGAGACCGTATTTACCTTTGCCCGCGATCGCTCCGCCGAGAGGGATCCGGTTACCGAGAACCGGGCGGCTATCTTTGCCCTCGGAATGCTTCTGGGTCATCCTCGCGTCGAGGAATTCCTGGGGCCGGTCCTTGCCGATCTTGACAATCGCACCGCTCGACGGGTCCTACGTCGCGTCACTCTCCGCGCGCGGTCCGACTGGACCAAGCATTTTTGCGTGAGCGCGGCCATCGCCCTACTTTCCGACGAGGTCGTCAGTGACGCCGCCGGTCTACTCAAGGAAGAGCTTGATGCCGACGTAGGCGGAAGTGGCTTCTCATTCGCCGATCTGCTCGCAGACCGGGCCGGCACCATGTTCGCCATCCGGGCAACTCGCGATGAGGCGGCTGCCCGCGCCATGCAAGATCGTCTCGCTCACGGCTTTCGGGTCGAGGAGTTTTTCCCGCCAGCGGCCGACCTGCCCGAAGGAATTCCCGATGCTGAACTGCGGTCGCGCTACGGAGGTGTGGGCGGACAAGGCTACCGCCGGCTTACCAAGGAGATCGAGCGACGCATTGCCACCTGTACTGCGTATCGCTGACTATGGTGATACACACGGCAATGTGGGTTTTGCAGACCCGAACGTGTATCGCTATCTCTTACCCTATCATCCTAACAATAGCTCCTTTTATCTCATCTAAAAGCCTTGGCCAAGCGTCAATGACCCTTGCCAATTCAGGGTATTTCTGGATAGTCTTTATAGTATACGCCAAGTCGTCTGAGCTTGTTTCTGTAAGTGTTTTATTGGCAAGAACTTTGGCTATTTTGGCCACCGCCTCTGGATCAGTCTATAAAGACGCATGACCACGCTCGATCACAATTGTTTCACAGACGATTCTCAAGAATTATCCTATCTGAAGGACGAATAATTTGATGACAACGTTTACGATCTGTGATATAGACTACGGCTCTCACACGAGTTTTGGTCGGTAGCTTGCTTGAAGAAGAGACAAAAATGAGACTAACACAGGCCGTCACGCTATCTGTTCTCTTATCAATTTTCCTGACCGTAGGGCGTCAACCTTATGCGAGGAAGATTGTTCCAGAAGAGTTAGGTTTAATTGATGCTGTGGTCAAGGAGGAAATAAAAAATAGCAGCTTCCCCGGCGCTGTGGTTCTTGTGGGCCGGACCGACAAGATTGTCTACTGGCAGGCCTTCGGCAACGAGGTTACCGAGCCTTGCCCGGAAGCAATGACCAAGAATACAATTTTTGATGTAGCGTCATTAACAAAACCAATTGCCACGGCGACATCGATAATGATCCTCGTTGACCGGAAACAAATAAAGTTGACCGATTATGTAGCCAAGTATCTTCCCACGTTCGCCTGCAACGGCAAAGAACGAGTGCGGATTGAGCATCTTCTTACTCACACATCGGGTTTGCCAGCATATACTAATGCAGACGAATTGAAAGAGCAATTCGCAAGCCCGTGCCCTGACAAAGTAATAGAGAAGATATGCCGTATGAAAGCTCTCAGCAAACCTGGCGAAGAATTTCGCTATAGTTGCCTGGGTTATATAATTCTGGCCAAAGTAGCCGAAGCAGTCAGCGGCCAGACTGTTGCGGATCTGGCTGCGGAAAACATCTTCGATCCACTGAAAATGACACGTACCGCTTTTAACCCTCCCGAATCCTGGATGAATGACATCGCTGCTACCCAGTTCTTGGAGGGCCGACTGCTTCGGGGAATAGTCCACGATCCGCTGGCAAGGCTAATGGGCGGGATATCTGGTAACGCA
>DAOWID010000132.1 GCA_030641115.1 Planctomycetota bacterium
AAAAAGCTGGATTCCTGCTTTCGCAGGAATGACAAATGCTGTTTCCGCAACAGGAATTAGCTAAAGAAGCTTCTTACGATATCGTTAAAAGTGACGTAGAGAAAAAGCGTTCCCACAAGTACCCACGCGGCGTAAGCGACGATGCCCTGGGTCCGTTCACTCAGGGCCGAGCCTTTAATCTTTTCGATCAACATAAGAACAATCAGTCCCCCATCAAAGGGCGGCAAAGGCAAAAAGTTGATCACAGCTATACAGGCGCTTATCAAACCCAAAAAATAAGCGTAATTAACCAAGGGCTGCTCGACAACGATGCGATAGCTAAACGCGATGATTCCAACCGGCCCGATAAGGTGCTTGGGGCTGATAAGTCCCCCAATCAGGCGTCTCAATGTCACGTAAGTCTGGGCGATAAACATAATGGTTCTTCGATATCCCATCGCAATTGCGTCGATAGGTCCACTGGCTTGGTAGAGCCTCTCCATACGTTTCAAAGGAATGTACTGAGCGAAAGCAGATCGCACAGAGACAGACTTCTCATCGTCATCAACGTCCAGAGCAACGCCGCCCGTTGTCCCATCACCGATGCGGTAGTCAACCGTGATACGTTTGCCAGTGTGTCGGCGGATTTCGGTCAGACAATCGTAGAAATTTGCTACCGCTGTCCCGGCGACAGCCGTTATCTGGGCACCGCGAGGAATCTGGAGTCTGGCTGGGCCACCTTCAGCAGATATCGTCTTAGCAACTGTTGTGTGCTCAGCATCGAGCGCTACGTAGATCCCAATCAGCACCCTGTCACTGCCTGGCGGACGCTTTGGCACGACGGTAACCGTGACAATCTCTTCTCTACCGTCGTCGCCCGCCCGCAATACCTTTATAGATAGCTCCTTACTTTCGTATTCTTCGGTCACGTCACGCATATCCTTATAGGTGGGATTCTCAATGTCGCCAACCGCAAGGAGGATATCGCCGATTTGCAGCCTTGGCTTTGTGTCAACAGCAACGTCGGAGTCGTTTTGCTTGACGAACAAGCGGCCCAACCTGCTCTTGATTTTGCGTGGCAAAGACAGCAATTTGCTCCCGGCAGAAGCCGGTCTCTCCGGAATATCGGTTATCCGCAAACGTGGTACCATAGAATATATATGGTTAAGGTTGGATTCAGAATCGACTTCGTAACTGTTGGCAAACGTCAGCTCCAGATTGATTTTCGACTCAACCAGCTCAGTTTCCTTCGAGGCCCCGGTCCGTTCAGCCACGACTGTCACTGTCGGCGCAAGAACGTTCTGGACCACTTGCTCCAGCTCCCAGTAACTTCGCACTTCCGTGCCGTTAACGAGCTTTATTAGGTCGCCGGGAAGCAAGCCTGTCTTTTCTGACAGAGCATCGACGTCGGAGACCTCTGCCACCGTTAGAGTCAGCGGCTGAACGATGCCAAAATCTCGGATTGACTCTTCCGGCGGTTGCTCTGCCACGAGTGCAAAACCTTCTTCAGAGCCGTCCTCGTGCCTTACTTTCAAGGGGACCACTTCGTTCACGTCCGACAAAGCCGCCGCTATCAGAATATTACTGAAGTCGAGGTCCTTACTCTTGCCGGCAATCTCAATTATCTCGTCGCCCGGCCTAATACCTGCCCGCTCCGCCGGTGAATCCGGCACGAGGCCACCAACCACGGCGGGCGGCAGCTTTATCCCGGCAAGGAAAACTATCACAAAAATAATAACGGCGCTAATAACGTTAAAAGTCACGCCTGCTGCGATAACGGACGCACGAGTACGAACCGGTTTATTGGCAAACGAACGCGGGTCGTCGTTGGTCTTCACCGGGCCGGTATCATCCTGACCGAGGAGCTTGACAAAGCCACCAAACGGAATAAGGCCGATACGATATTCGGTGTCTGCCGCCTTGCCTGGCTTGCCAATTGTAAAACACAACGGACCGTCATCCGGCTCGCCATCCTTGTCTTTGGCGAAAAGCATCGGCAGTATTCGAAACCGAAAACCGTGCTCTGTCCTTTGCACGCCAAGCAAGGTCGGCGGCATGAAGATTGAAAAGGCCTCAACTTTAATACCACCGAGCTTGGCAACGATGAAATGACCGAACTCATGAACCAAGACCACCGCCCCAAAACCAAGCAGGACCAACAGCAAATTGCTAAAAACACTGAAGTTTCGGACAATAAGATAAACAACTGCCGCAAAGACAATGACCCACAAGAACCCCCGCAGGTTCTTCGTGAGCAACCCTTTTGACTTGGACATCAAACACCTCTAATTAGTATCCGTTGCGGAAAACAAAAACCATCAATGTCGCCCCTGCGAAACCTGTCCTGAACAAAGTCGAAGGACCAGGGGTCCAGGGCTAAAAAACTGGATTCCCGCTACCCGCTTTCGCGGGCACAAGCTTCGCGGGAATGACAAATCCTGTTTCCGCAACAGAAAATAATTACTCAAACTGACCGGTTTTGAGTCGAATATTATTGTAAGTATCATTTTCAAAAGAACATAACACAATTTGTCATTCCTGTGAAAACAGGAATCCAGAACCACGAGAATGGCCTGGATACCCGCTTGCGCGGGTATGACAAGTCGAATCGGTCAGTTTGAGTAATTAGCATATTCGCCAAGCTATCCCGTACTCGACTGCACGAGCCACAATTCAGGACTTTGCTCCTACGCACTTTTGCACTTTATTTCTGACCTCTCTTCTGGCCCAGGCATCCGCCTCAAGTAATTCGTCAAGCGACACGTGCCTCTTAACCCTATTTTTGTTCAAGCAATGCTCGACAAGCTCAACTATATTAACAAATCTGATTCTACCTGCGAGGAACTCTTCGACCGCCGCCTCGTTGGCTGCGTTGAAAACAGCAGCGGCGGTGCCGCCTGTTCGTGCAACCTCGAATCCCAATGACAGCCCGCGAAACACCTCCAGGTTGGGGCTTTCAAACGTGAGTTTGCCGACTTCTTCCAGTCGCAAACGCTCGCAAATCCCTGGAACACGTGAAGGATACGTCAAAGCATACTGGATGGGAAGACGCATATCCGGCTTGCCGAGCTGTGCTATTACCGAGCCATCTACAAATTCCACAAGGGAATGGACTATCGATTCGGGATGGACCAAAACCTCGATTTTTTCCACCGGTATATCAAAAAGCCACCGGGCTGCAATAACCTCAAACGCCTTGTTGACCATAGTGGCTGAGTCAATCGTGATTTTGGGCCCCATACTCCACACAGGATGTGCAAGAGCCTGCTCCAGCGTCACGTTCTGCAAATCCTCGACAGTCGCTTTTCTGAACGGCCCGCCAGAGGCGGTCAGAATGATTCTCCGCACTTCCTTATGAGAACCCGACAGCATCGCCTGAAAAATCGCTGAGTGCTCGCTATCCACGGGCAAAATAGTGGTGCCGTTTTCCTTCGCAGCCTTGGTAAGTAGCTCACCGGCGATGATAAGCGACTCCTTGTTCGCGATAGCAAGCCTCTTACCGGCCCGCACAGTTGCAAGAGCAGAGCGCACGCCCGCCGAACCAACAACGGCGCTAAGGACAATATCGACCCCTTCAAGCTCCGCAATCTCTGTCAAACCATCCAGCCCGCTTAGGACTTCCACGTCCAAGTCACCAATCAATTCTCTCAATGCTGCCGCATAATCGGAGTTTGTAATAGCGACGAACTTCGGCTCATGCCGCTTCGTCTGCTCCGCCAACAGTTGCACGTTGCTGTGGGCACTCAGTGCGACAATTGCATACTCAGGCCCCAGGCCATCGATTACCCGCAGGGCATTTCTGCCAACCGACCCTGTCGAACCTAAAATGGCAATATTTCTGGTCACAAGTGCTATCGCTCCATTACAGACCTATCTCTAACAAGAGTTTTGCAAAATTGAGATTAGGCATATATTATTTAAGGAAATCCCTTTTTTTTTGATTTCCTTAAATAATCAAGCTAAGTAATTATCTATCAAACAGTTACTGTTTGAAAAGCAAAAACTAAACGTAACCGTTCACGGGGCAAATGTGCCGTTTTATGTCATTGCGAGGTCCGCCGCAGGCGGGCCGTGGCAATCTCAATCGTCACATTTTAGATTGCTTCGTCGCAAAACTCCTCGCAATGACCCCAGCAACGCAACTTATACGCCGTGAACGGTTACTCCTTTTCAAAGTATGCCTAATCTCAATTTTGCAAAAGTTCAACTCTAAGGCAAATCAGCAAACAAAATAGTACGCTATGTGCCGTAAGCTGTCAAGCCACAAGACGGGCGACTGCCACACCAAATATGCCCATTTCGCGTATGCTTTCGATTGTCGCTCATGCCGGCGGCTCATAACCCGCCGTGTCTAACGGTAGTAAATCTCAGCAAAATCGGACGTTATCTGATGCCGTTCTTCGCAAATATCACTGGCTAAGGCTAATCCTTTGATTCGATGTGAACTTAACCGCCTTCGGTGGAACTTTTTTAGACAGGATTAACAAGATTTACCATTTTTTGAATGTATCTGGTTTCATTCTGTAAATCCTGTCAAAAATACAAATTCCGGCATGGTTCAACCCTGGGTGGCAGCCTCAAGCATAGCTTGGGGATGGCAAAACTCCAAAGTTAGTGCAACCATCCCCAAACCCTTCGGATTTGAGGCTGCCACGCGATATAGAGTAAGCAAATCAATGTTACCCGGAATCTGACTTA